>JAEWCJ010000445.1 GCA_023390695.1 Pseudomonadota bacterium
AAAGCCACGCCCGACCCCCCGCGACCCGGCCAAGCAAGATCCGATCGTGCAGCCGGCGGAAAACCCGGAAGAAGATGCACTGGAGACCTACGAACGGAACGGAGAAGACGACGCACGCAACGAAAGCCCGGATGAGCCGCCGGCACTGGACGTTGCAACGCCGGATTGAATCAGGTGTTCAGAACACTGCCGCCATTCGGGTGAAGCACCTGCCCCGTCATGTAGGACGCATCGTCGCTCGCCAGAAATACGAAGCAGGGCGCCACTTCGTTGGGCTGGCCCGGCCGCTGCATCGGCGCGCTGGCGCCATGCTCGGCCGTTTTCTCCGCGTCGAAGGATGCCGGAATCAATGGCGTCCAGATCGGACCCGGTGCCACTGCATTGACGCGAATGCCTTTGTCGACCAGAGCCTGCGACAGTGACCGTGTGAAAGCGACAATCGCGCCCTTGGTCGCGGCATAATCGATCAGCGTCTCATGACCGCGATAGGCGGTGATCGAGGTGGTGTTCACAATGGACGCGCCTTCATCCATGTGCCGTAACGCCGCTTTGGTCATGTAAAAGAACCCGAACACATTGGTGCGGAACGTCCGCTCCAGTTGCGCCGCCGGAATCTCCAGCGGCTCATCGGTCTCGTGCTGTTCGGCGGCGTTGTTGACCAGGATGTCCAGTTGGCCGAAGGTCTCGACTGTCTCGTCCACCGCGCGCGCGCAAAAGGCTTCATCGCCGATATCGCCGGCGATCTTGATCGCTTCGACACCTTCCTCCTGCACGAGGCGCAACGTCTCGTCCGCGTCCTTGTGTTCTTCCAGATAGACGATCGCGATGTTGGCGCCTTCGCGCGCCATCGCAATGGCGGTGGCACGGCCGATGCCGCTGTCGCCGCCGGTGATCAGCGCCGCCTTGTCCTTCAGTTTTCCCGCACCCGGAAAGCGCGGCATGTAATCCGGCTGCGGCGCCATCTGCGATTCGCGGCCGGGCTGACGGTCCTGCCGCTGCGGCGGATTGGGGCGGGCATCCATGACGGCCTCCTGTTTCGTCTGCTGCTCGAACGCCTCAGCAGGTTGCAAGGTTCCTAGCTTCCCAGCACCGCCTCTCTGGCAATGCGCAGATCGGCGACGAAGCGGCGATATTCGATATCCTTCTGTTCTGCGTCATCCATGCGCAGCAGCCACGACGGGTGAATGGTGACCAATCCCCGCGCCCCGTCCGGCAACTGGAGAATGTCGCCGCGCATCCGCGAGATGGTGACGATCTTTCCGATCAGACTGCGCGCGGCGGTGGCGATCAGCGCCGGCCGCACCAGCTTGCGCTCGAAATCGAACCACAGCCGGCATCGCTCGATTTCGTAGGCATTCGGACGCTTGTGCAGCCGCCGCTTGCCGCGCTGCTCGAATTTGAAATGCTTCACCGCATTGGTCACGAATACCGTGGTGCGATCCAGTCCGGAATCGTGGATTGCCCGATCCAGCACGCGGCCTGCCGGCCCGACAAACGGCTTGCCCTGGCGGTCTTCCTGATCGCCGGGCTGTTCGCCGATCATCATGATTCGGGCCTGCGCGGGACCCTCGCCCGGCACCGCCTGAGTGGCGTGCTTGTAGAGCGGGCAGCGTGTGCAGGCGGCTTCCGCCGCACGCAAGGCCTTGTGCGACGTGATCCGGGGCAGGGGATCGGCGATGTTCATTGCCGGATCAACGGCACCATGCGTCCCGCGTTCCGCCCGCCCTGCCGAGAACATGCAGAGAAAAAGTCTTTTGATTCCAGCGTCTTGGTGCGGCGCGATGGAACCTTTCGGGTTCCCGGGCATTGTTGCAGAGTTGGTTCTGGCCCGTCACGCTTTTGCCCGGCCCAGCCATTATACTGATTTTTCGCCTTTTCAGACCATGCCCAGCGCCCAGACGGATGTCACACACAATTACCCCAGCTCTCTCCGGATTGAACGCGAACAGCGAACGCCGGAGCGACGCCGCACAGGCCCGAAAACCCGCCGAAACCTCCGCGACCGGCAAGGTGAGTTTTCCCGTCGACTTCGCACACACGGCCATCCTGCTCGATATCGACGGCACCTTGCTCGACATCGCACCCAGACCGCATGACGTGCATGTCTCGGACGATCTGCGCAACACCCTCACGCGGCTCAACACGCGGCTGGGCGGTGCGCTGGCCCTGATCAGCGGCCGTTCCTTGTCCGATATCGATTATATCTTCGAACCGCTGCGGCTTGCGGCGGTCGGCGGGCACGGCGCCGAAATCCGCCCCGCCGCGAACGCCGAATCCTATCGCATGCAATCCGCGCCGCTCGATCCCGCGCTCAAGAAGCGGTTCGCGGAAATCGCCGAGCTCGATTCCGGCATCATCATCGAGGACAAGGATTATTCCCTCGCCATCCATTACCGGCTGGCGCCGCAGCTCGGAGGCGCCGTGATCCGCTCGGTCGCCGCCATCTGCGACAAATTCGGATGCGACGGCCTCAGCATCCTGCCGGGCAAATCGGTGATCGAGATCAAGCCGCGCGGCTTCGACAAGGGCTCCGGCCTGCAGCAATTGATGACCGCCCCGCCCTTCACCGGCCGCAAGCCGGTCTTTGTCGGCGACGACATCACCGACGAGGCCGCCTTCGCCGTGCTGCCGCGTTTCTCCGGGATCGGCATTTCGGTCGGCGGCATCGTGCCGGGCGCCACCTTCAATTTCGACGGACCGAAGGACGTCCGACTCTGGCTTCAGCGCCTGAGCGACGGCCGCATCGGGGAGGCTGGATGACCGATTATGGACTCGATCTCGCCATCATCGGAAACGGACGCACCGCGGCTCTGATCGAGCCGGGCTCGCGTATCTCCTGGTGGTGCTTTCCGCGGTTCGATACCAATCCCGTCTTCTGCCGGCTGCTGGCCGGCGATCAGGAGACGGGCTTTACCGACGTCGTGCTGAGCGATCTGGTCGACGTCAAATCCGATTACGAACGCAATACCGCCGTCGTCGTCACGACACTGACCGACAGCAAGGGCAATGTCGTCCGCATCACCGATTTCGCGCCGCGCTTTGCGAATTTCGACCGCATCTATCGCGCGCCGCAACTGATCCGCATCATCGAGCCGGTGGCCGGCCTGCCGCGGATCAGCATCCGCTTCCGCCCCACCTTCGGCTATGGCCAGCCGGCGGCGAATTACACGCTCGGCAGCAATCACATCCGCTATTCCGGCGCCGGCCTGCATGTGCGCCTCAGCACCGACGCGCCGCTGTCCTATATCGAGGCGGAAGCCTCGTTCGTGCTCAGCCGGCCGCTGCATATGGTGTTCGGCGCCGACGAGCCCTTTCCGTCGGCGCTGGAGCCGACCTGCCGCGAGTTTCTCGACCGCACCATCGCCTACTGGCGCGAATGGGTGCGCCGGCTCAACCTGTCCTACGACTGGCAGGAGGCGATGATCCGCTCCGCGATCACGCTCAAGCTCAGCAATTTCGAGGAGACCGGCGGCATCATCGCCGCGCATACCACCTCGATCCCGGAATTCCCGGGCACCGGACGCAACTGGGATTATCGCTTCGTGTGGCTGCGCGACGCGCATTTCGTGGTCAAGGCGCTCAATCGCATCGGCGCCACCCAGACGATGGAAGACTTCATCTTCTACATCCTGAATCTGGTCTCGGAGGAAAAAGACAGCCTGCGCCCGGTCTATAGCGTGGTCCCCGCCGATCCGATGGACGAATGGGTCTCCGACAAGCTGCCGGGCTATCGCGGCGACGGTCCGGTGCGGTTCGGCAACGCCGCCGCGGTGCAGGCACAGCACGACACCTATGGCAGCATCATCCTCGCCGCCATGCCGATGTTCTTTGACCGGCGGCTGCCGCGGATGGGCGACGAGACGCTGTTCCATCTCCTGGAAACGCTCGGCTACAAGGCCGAGCGCTACGCGCTCACGCCGGATGCCGGCATCTGGGAATATCGCGGGCGCCAGCGCGTGCATACGCATTCGGTCGCGATGTGCTGGGCCGGCTGCAACCGGCTCGCCGCCATCGCGGAAACACTCGGCCTGCGCGAACGTTGTATGTACTGGAACGATGTCGCCGACCGCATCCACAAGGCGATCATCGAACAGGCGTGGAACGAGAAGCGTCAGGCCTTCACCGCCGCTTTCGGGGCCGACGATCTCGATGCCGCGGTCCTGCTGCTGCCGGAGCTGGGCGTGCTCGATGCCAATCACCCGCGCTTCGTGAAGACCGTCGCCGCGATGGAACGCGAATTGCTGCGCGGCAAGCACATGATGCGATATGCCAGCCCGGACGATTTCGGCATGCCGGAATCGGCCTTTCTGATCTGCCGTTACTGGCTGATCGATGCGTATTGGGCGCTCGGCCGCCGCGAGGAAGCCCGCGAACTCTTCGTCGATTCCCTGCGCTACAGGAATCGCTACGGCCTGCTGTCGGAGGACATCCATCTGCAGACCGGCGAATTGTGGGGCAACTTCCCGCAGACCTATTCCATGGCCGGGCTGGTGCTCACCGCCATGCGGCTGTCACGCAGTTGGGAGGATCGTTATTGGCGAGGCTAGTGATCATTTCAAATCGCGTCGCGGTGCCGCGTGCGGGCAATCGTGCCGGCGGGCTGGAAGTCGCCGTGCTCGCAGCGCTGAAAAAACATCCCGGCATCTGGTTCGGGTGGAGCGGGCGCGTGTCGAGCCGGGGTCTGGAGACCAAGACCATCGAGGCCGACAATATCTCCTATGTGCTCACCGACCTGCCCAAGGAAGACTACAACGAATATTACAACGGCTTCGCCAATCGCGTGTTGTGGCCGATCCTGCATTACCGGCTCGATCTCGCGGAATTCTCCCGCCGCGATCTCGGCGGCTATCTGCGCGTCAACGAGCATTTCGCCAATGAACTGCACAAGATCCTGAAGCCGGACGACGTGATCTGGGTGCACGATTACCACCTGATCACGCTGGCCAAGGCCCTGCGCGAACGCGGACACAAGAACCGGATCGGCTTCTTCCTGCACACGCCGTTTCCGCCGCCGGAGATCATCACCGCCTTGCCGCAGCACGAGCGCATCATCTGGTCGCTCAGCCATTACGATCTCGTCGGCTTCCAGACCGAGATCGATGCGGCCAACTATGCGCGTTACGTCGAAACCGAATGCCGCTATCCGCTCAAGGGCCACTGGTCCTATGAGACGGGCGAGCGCCGCGTGAAGATCGGCGTGTTTCCGGTCGGCATCGAGGTGGAATCCTTCAGCCGCATGGCGCGGCGGGCCGCACGCTCGTCCTTCGTCAACGGCGTGCTGTCGAGCCTGTCCGGCCGCGCCATGATCATCGGAGTCGACCGGCTCGATTATTCGAAAGGGATCGACGCCCGCATCGACGCCTTCGAGCATTTCCTGGCCAGCAATCCGGAATGGCACAACAACGTCACCTACCTGCAGATCACCCCGAAAAGCCGGTCGACCATCCAGGAATATGCGGAGATGGAACGACTGGTCAGCGAGAAGGTCGGCCACGTCAACGGCAATTACGGCGAAGCCTCCTGGACGCCGATCCGCTACATCATCCGTGCGCATAGCCGCACGGCTCTGGCCTGCCTTTATTACGCAT
>JAEWCJ010000465.1 GCA_023390695.1 Pseudomonadota bacterium
ACCTTAAGCTGAGTCGTTTTGTTCTGCAAATGTTCTTGTTAGCGGTACGGGATTCCGCTAATCTGCAACCAAGGGTGGGAGCCTCATGGTTCAGCGGGTCGCCACGGTTGCATTCGAGGGCATCGAAGCGCGCACCGTCGATGTGCAGGTGCAGGTCGCGCCCGGACTCCCCGCGTTCAACGTCGTCGGGCTGCCCGACAAAGCGGTGTCGGAAGCGCGCGAGCGAGTGCGCTCGGCGCTGATCGCCTCCGGCCTCGCGCTGCCCGCCCGCCGCATCACCGTCAACATGGCGCCGGCCGACCTGCCCAAGGAGGGCAGCCATTATGACCTGCCGATCGCACTCGGCTTGATGGCCGCGATCGGCGCCATCCCGTCCGATGCCTTGTCCGGTTTCACGGTGCTGGGCGAACTCGGCCTTGATGGCTCGATCGCTCCGGTCGCCGGCGTGCTGCCCGCCGCGATCGGCGCTAATGCCCGCGGTGACGGATTGATCTGCCCGGCGGCCTGCGGCGCTGAAGCCGCTTGGGCGAGCCCGGAAATGGAAATCATCGCCGCATCCTCGCTGATCCAGCTCGCCAACCATTTCCGCGGCACGCAGGTGCTGTCGCGGCCGCAGCCGAAAATCCGCGAAGTCGAAAATACGTTGCTCGATCTTGCCGACATCAAGGGACAGGAAAGCGCCAAGCGTGCGCTCGAAGTTGCGGCCGCCGGCGGGCATAACCTGCTGATGGTCGGACCACCCGGCGCCGGCAAATCGATGCTGGCCGCGCGCCTGCCCTCGATCCTGCCGCCGCTCACGCCTTCCGAATTGCTGGAAGTGTCGATGATCGCCTCGGTCGCCGGCGAGATTTCCGGCGGTGCACTGACCAACCAGCGGCCATTCCGGGCACCGCATCATTCCGCCAGCATGCCGGCACTTGTCGGCGGCGGACTGCGTGCCAAACCCGGCGAGATTTCGCTCGCCCATCACGGCGTCCTGTTCCTCGACGAATTGCCCGAGTTCCAGGCTCAGGTGCTCGATTCCTTGCGGCAGCCGCTGGAAACCGGCGAGGTCGCGATCGCGCGTGCCAATCACCGCATCACCTATCCCGCACGCTTCATGCTGGTGGCGGCGATGAATCCCTGCCGTTGCGGCCATGCCAGCGATCCCGGCTTTGCCTGCAAGCGGGGACCGAACACCCGCTGCATGGCGGACTATCGGGCAAAGTTGTCGGGCCCGCTGCTCGACCGCATCGACCTGCATATCGAAGTGCCCGCAGTGACCGCCGCCGATCTGATCCTCCCACCGCCCACGGAAGGCAGCACAGATGTCGCGGCACGGGTCGCACGCGCACGCGATCTGCAGGCGGAGCGCTACGCCGCGCTCGGCCTGCCGCACATCCGCACCAATGCACAGGCTAACGGCCCGGTGCTGGAAGAGGCAGCGAAGCCGGACAAGAATGGTCTCGCGCTGCTGCGCGACGCGGCCGATGCCATGCGGCTGTCGGCGCGCGGCTATCATCGGGTGCTGCGCGTGGCGCGCACGCTCGCCGACCTTGATGGAGCCGACACTGTCGGCCGCATCCATCTGGCGGAAGCCCTGTCCTATCGCGCGCTTGCCGACGACGTCCGCCGCGCCGCGTGATTTGCACGCGCGACGGTTTCTCATGCGTCACTGCGGCTCGACCACAATGCGGCCGGTCATGTTCGGATGCAGCCGGCAGAAATAATCGAAGCTGCCGGCCGTCTTCACCGTCATCCGAGTCTTGCTGCCCTTGGGCAACACGAAGTCCCAGGAGCCGTCGCGCGCCGTTGCCGTGTGTTCGAGAAAGTCGTCATTCGACCACTCGATCGTGTCGCCGACATGCACCTCGACCGCGGACGGCGTGAACGTCAGCTTTTTCATTCCGATCGGAACGACATTGGCGGCCACCAGCACGGCCGGAACCAGCAGACCTGCTGCGAAGGCCGCCAGCGCCTGCACCCAGACAGCCGCGAACACCCGCCGCCGCGTCATTTCAGGTCCTTTGCCAGGTGCTCGGCATGCTGCTGATGGCCCTGGAAGACCTTCAGGCCGGTCTGCAGAAGGTCTTTCAGTTCGGCATTGCTGGCCGACGGGATCAGGACCGTCTGCAGCGCACCGTTCACGGTCTTGTGGTAGGCCACCTCGTTCTCCGCATAGGCCTTGTCGAATTGTGCGCCACTCAGCCTGGAGAGCTCGGTCTTCTTCTCGGCGGCCTGTTTCGCCAGCGATTTGCTGGTGTCGTTGTCCTGCGGTGTCACGTTGAGCTTCTTGAGCAGCGCCAGGGCCTTGTCGTTGACGGCGGTATGGTCGCGCACCATGCTCTCGGCGAAGGTCCGCACCGCATTGTTCTTGCTCTTGTCCAACGCCAGCTTGGCGGCCTCGATGTCGATCTGCCCTGCGGTATAGGCGATATGCGCGATCTGCGGATCCGTGGGCTTTGCGTCTTGCGCGAGAGCGGGACTCGCCGCCAGCCAGCAGACCGTCGCCGCGACTGCGAATTTGACGACTGACATTTTTCTTCTCCTGACAACCGCCGGCTCATCGGGTTGCGAACCGGGACAGTCCTTGGATGTCGGGAAACCGCAAAGGTTCCCGGCATCGCGGGTCAGGAGACGCGCAATCGCCGCAGCACGCCGTCGGTAATGCGTTCGCAGCGCAGGCCGCCGAAGGGATACAGGTCCGTGAGTCCGGGCGCGAGATGCCGGTCAAGCGCATCATGAAGCAGCTTTCGTGCGCGGTGCAGGCGCGTCTTCACCGTTTGCGGCTTGATGCCAAGCACAATCGCGGTGTCCTCGATGCTCAAGCCTTCAACGACGCGGGAGATCAGTACCGAACGAAAATCCTGCGGCAGATCGTCGATCGCGTTTTCGAGAAGCTTCTGGACCTCGCGTTGCGCCATGGTGCGTTCCGGATCGGTGGCGATTGCAGGAAATGGAATGATGTCGGCCTGCGCCGGGCTGTCCAGCACCGTCAGTTCCGCTGTCGGCCGCCGACGGCGCAGCCGCCCCAGCGCCTCGTTATAGGCGATGCGCGAAACCCAGGTGCCGAAGCTGGAATCTCCGCGAAATTCCTCCAGTCTGGTGAAGGCACGGACATACGCCTCCTGCACCACGTCCTCCGCTTCGGCGTCGTCGCGCAGAACACCACGCGCAATGCGGAATAGACGCCTGTTATAGCGCTGCATCAGGGCGCGGATCGCCGCTTCGTCCCGGACGCGGGCACGCTGGGTCAATTCCAGATCGGCAGGAAGCCGCGGATCGTAACGTTCGGCTGGCTGGACCGGCATGCGTTTTCCATTCGTGGATTCACTGCCGCACCGGCTCCAAGGCCGGATCGCACCATAGATGCCGCTGAGGTCGAAAGGTTCCCGCTTGCCCTGCTGTCAGCGTCGCGGCTTCGCCGGCAGTTTAGGCCTTGTTAACCCCTTTCCACAACGGAGCACCTCCCCCGCCGCATTTGAAGGAAATAGCAAGCACCTTTTGCCACGTTGCTCGCTTGAAGATGACGGACGGCGACCGCCTCAAGGCGGCGACCGGCCGCGCAACAGGGCAACAGGCGCCGATGATACCGGTTCATGCTCCCGCGTCGCGGGGTCAATGGCACGCGCATGCGCTGCGTCGCGCGCGTCCATCCATTCCGCTGATCGGAGGCATCGCTGTCTCTCTCGGAGTGCTGATCTATGCGCTGCTAACACAGCGCGACGGCGGCGCCACGCTGTATGCTTTCATCATTCCTGCTATGCTTGCGCTCGCCGGCATTGCCGTTGCCGGACTTGTCTATCGCATCCACGCATTGAGGGCAGAGGTTCAGGCGCTGGAACACCGCGTCGACGACTTGTCCACCCGGAACTGGGAGATGCGCGAGGCGGAAGAGCAAGCGCGCGGCTTTCTGGAGGCACAGGGCGATCTCATCGTGCGGCGGACGCGCGACGGCACCATCACCTATGTCAACGATGCCTATTGCGCCCTGACGGGCCGGCATGCCGATGCGCTTGTCGGCACAAGCAGCATCCCGGACATTCTCGAGCAGGGCGACACCGCCTTGCTGCCCGACGGCAGCCGCGTGCACGACCAGAAGATCGCCGGCAAGGACGGACCGCGCTGGATCGCCTGGCGCGATGTCGCGGTGCGGACCGGCCAGGGCGCCAGCGAAATCCAGAGCGTCGGCCGCGATGTCACCGACCGCGTCACCGCCGAACAGGCGCTGGCGGATGCACGCGACCAGGCGGAAGGCGCCAGCCGCGCCAAGTCGCGCTTTCTGGCGATGGTCAGCCATGAAGTCCGCACGCCGCTCAACGGCATTCTCGGCATGGCCGACCTCCTGCTCGACACCGCGCTGACGCCCGAGCAGACCACCTATGCCAAGGCGGTGAAAACCTCCGGCGATACGCTGCTGTCGCTGATCGAGGAAATCCTCGATTTCTCCAAGATCGAATCCGGCCGCCTCGATATCGAGGCCCGCCCCTTCGCGCTCGGCGCCATGATCGAAGACACGGTGGAATTGCTGGCGCCGCGTGCGCAGACGAAAGGCATCGAGATCGCCTCCTATGTCGACGAGCGTCTTCCCGAACGCATCGTCGGCGACGGCACGCGGTTGCGGCAGGTGCTGATCAATCTCGCGGGCAACGCCATCAAGTTCACCGCGACCGGCGGCGTCGCCATCGTGGTCGAACCGGGAATCTGGCCCGGCGACATCAACTTCAAGGTGCGCGACACCGGCATCGGCATCGCGCTGGAAGAGCAATCCCGCATTTTCCGGGAATTCGAGCAGGGCGAAGCGGGCAGCGCGAACAATGCCGGCGGCACAGGCCTTGGGCTTGCGATCTCGCAACAGATCGTCGAACGCATGGGCGGCAGGATCACCGTCGAGAGCAAGCCTGGCGCCGGCGCGTTGTTCGAGTTCACGGTCAATCTCTCGGCCGCCGACGAAAACACGCCCACATTCGTCGCGCCGGATCTGAATGGCGAAGCCGTCTTGATCGTCGCCCCCGCGGCGATCGAGGCAACGCTGCTGGCGCGGCGCCTGACGCGCTGGGGCGCCGCCGCAACCGTCGTTCCCAACGAGGCTGCCGCCGCCGCGCTGTTGCCGGAACGTCACTGGCACACTTTGCTTGCCGACCATGCGCTCGGCCGCGAGGCGCTGGAGCGGCTGCTGCAGATCTCCGCTTCCGTCGAGCGGCGGCTCGTATTGATGACACCGGCGGCGCGCAGCGAACTCGACTCATTGAAGCAGGCCGGTTTCACCGGCTATCTGGTCAAGCCGGTGCGCGCCGTCTCGCTCGCCGCCCGGTTGCAGGCCAATGCCGACGGCTTCGCCCGCGCCGCCGACGTCCCGGTTCGCGCCTCGATTTCCGACGCCGCCCAGCATGGCCTGTCGATCCTCGTCGCCGAGGACAACGAGATCAACGCCTTGCTGACGCGCTCGCTGCTCACCAAGCTGCGCCATCGGCCGGCGCTGACGACGAACGGCGCGGAAACACTGGCGAGCTATCTGGCGGCGCGCGCCGCCGGCACGCCGCACGATCTGATCCTGATGGATGTGCGCATGACCGGCATGGACGGTCTCGAAGCGGCGCGCCGCATCCGCGCCGCCGAGGCCGCCAATGGCTGGCCGCGCACGCCGATCATCGCGCTCACCGCCAACGCCTTGCCCGAGCATCGCGAGGCCTGTCTCGAAGCCGGCATGGACGGCTTCCTCACCAAGCCGCTGGACCGCGAAAAACTGGAATCGGCGCTCGCCTATTTTACCGCCGCTTCCCCGATCGCGGCCTGACGAACCATCTCCTGTCATAAAACGGTGGCCGATTGCGGCTTTACAGCAGTCAGGCCCCCGTTCCGATTCGCACCGAATCCGGCTACCACAAGCGGCGGGCCGGAGGTGCATGATGCAAGACGCGACTGCGACGTTGCCGCGACGTTTGATCGATCGCCTGTGGCCCCTGCACGACGGTCTCAGCGCCTATATGCCGGCTTTGCCCGGCCTGCGCAGTGTCCAGCCGGCCGCCGACGCCATCACCGCTGCGACGCTCGGCCGCCTTGGATCACTGGAAGTGCGGCTGGCCCGCGACGCCGCCGAAATCCGCGAGGCGCAGCGGCTGCGCTATCGCGTCTTCTATCAGGAAGGCTCCGCGCAGGCGTCGACGGCCACGCGCCTGATGCGCCGCGACATCGATGCCTTCGACGCGATCTGCGACCATCTGCTGGTGATCGATCATGCGCGGGAACACGGAACCTCGCCCGTCGTCGGCACCTATCGTCTGTTGCGGCAAGCGGTGGCGGAACGTCATCGCGGTTTCTACACCGCCGCCGAATTCGATATCGGCAAGCTGACGGCGCAGCATCCGGCACTCAACTTCCTCGAACTCGGCCGCTCCTGCGTGCTGCCGCCCTATCGCAACAAGCGCACCGTCGAATTGCTGTGGCACGGCTGCTGGTCCTACGTGTTGCAGCACCGTCTCGATGTGATGGTCGGCTGCGCCAGCCTCGACGGCACCGATCCGGATGCGCTGGCGCTGCAATTGTCGTTCCTGCATCACTTCGCGCGCGCGCCCGAAGAATGGCGCACGCAAGCGGTGCCGGAGCGCTATGTGGAAATGAACCGCATGCCCAGGGAGGCGATCGATCCGCGGGCGGCGCTGCGGCTGCTGCCGCCGCTGATCAAGGGCTATCTGCGGCTCGGCGCCTCGATCGGCGACGGCGCGGTGATCGACACGCAATTCGGCAGCACCGACGTCCTGATCATCCTGCCGGTGTCGGCGCTGAACCCGCGCTATGTCGATCATTTCGGCGCCGATGCGGCGCGGCACGCGGCTTGATCACAGCTTGCGCAGCGCCACTTCCTCGACCGCGTGGCTCTCGCCCTTCTTCAGGATGAGGTCGGCGCGCAGCCGCGTCGGCAGGATGTTCTCGCGCAGATTGAGCAGATTGATGCGCTCCCAGATGCCGGTCGCGGTTTCCACCGCCTCGGTGTCGGACAGGGTCGAGTAGCGGTGGAAATAGGAGAGCGGATCGCGGAAGGCGGTCATGCGCAACGCCAGAAACCGATCGACATACCAGCGCTTGAGCACCTCCTCGTCGGCGTCGAGATAGACCGAGAAATCGAAGAAGTCGGAGACGAAGGGAATCGCCTTGCCGTCCTTCGGCGCCCGGCCGGTCTGCAGCACGTTCAGGCCTTCGACGATCAGAATGTCGGGGCGGTCGATCTCGATCCATTCATGCGGCACGACGTCGTAGACGATGTGCGAATAGACCGGCGCGCGCATCGGGCTCTTGCCGGCCTTGATGCCGGAGAGAAAACGCAACAGCTCCGGCAGATCGTAGCTTTCCGGAAAGCCCTTCCGCTCCATCAGGCCTTCCTGCTGCAGGATCGCGTTCGGATACAGGAACCCGTCGGTCGTCAGCAGGTCCACTTTCGGCGTGTTCGGCCAGCGCGCCAGGAGCGCCTGCAGCACGCGCGCCGTGGTCGATTTGCCGACCGCGACCGAACCGGCGACGCCGATGACATAGGGCACCTTGCCGTCCTCGGTGCGCAGGAATTTCTGCTGCACGCGAAACAGCCGCTGCGATTCCGCGACATACATCGACAACAGGCGCGACAGCGGCAGATAGATTTCCTCCACCTCCGCCATGTCGAGGCGGTCATGCATCGAACGCAAGGTGGCGACTTCCGACGGCCGCAGCGTCATCGGCGTGTCTTCGCGCAGCCCCGCCCATTCCTGCCGCGAGAAAATCTTGTAGGGCGAGACTTCCGGCTCGATGCGTTTTTCCATGTGACCTGCTTTGCGCAATCGTCGTCTGCAATCGGGATGTCTGCAATCGGCCTGCCGTCAGTCCGGCCTGCGCGAAGCCTTTTCCTGCAGGCCCGATTGCGACATGCGCGATTCGAGTTCGGCTTCAACCTCCGAAAGCTTGACGCCCCGCGCCTGCAACACCACCAGCAAATGGTAGAGAAGGTCGGCGGTTTCCGAGATCAACTTGCTGCGAGCCTCGGCGACGGCGGCGATGACGGCTTCCGCGGCTTCCTCACCGAGCTTCTTGGCGCAATGCGCCACGCCCCGATCCAGGAGCTTGCGGGTGTAGGACACCTCCGCGCTGGCGCTCGCGCGCTCCTGCACGCGCACTTCGAGATCGGTCAACGTCACAGCCATGTCGTGATCTTGTCCTCAACGCGGGGTCTTGCAATCGCGGCTTTTAGCACGATCGCGCATGCCGGTGCCCCTCTTTTCGTCATGGCCGGACCGCACGCCGAGCCGACCGGGATGCAGACGCGCATCATCGCCCGTATTGTTCGAGGCGCCGGGCTCGCCTTCATTGCTGGTCGCGCGCGTCGGGTGTTCCCGGTTTCGCGCCACGTAAAAGAGAGGGGGACGGCGCGCCGAAAGACGCAGGCCAGTCCTG
>JAEWCJ010000469.1 GCA_023390695.1 Pseudomonadota bacterium
GTTGCCGCCCGACTTCTGCTGGATCGCAATCACGATGCCGAAGAAATTCGCTTCCGCCAGCGGCATGCGCTCATAAAGCTTCTGGCAGGCGTCGCCGAGCGGGATGCCGACGGTCTGGGTCTCGAGGATGCTGCGGAACTCGCTGCGCACCGGCTCTTCCGCCTCCGCAGCGATCACCTTCAAACTGTCCATCAGCGGCAGGCCGGCCTTGATGCCGCGCACGATCACATCCACGGCATCCGGAAAAGCGTGCAGGAATTTTCTCTCGCGGCGCTTCTTCAGGTAGGAGAGCATCCAGAACGGCAGGCCGAAGCCGGCCGCAAAGCCGAAGCCGATTGCGGCCATCAGTCCGAGGCCGGCGCCCAGCGTCAGGACGAAAGCGGCAATCCCCATCCCGGCGGCCACCAGAAAGAATTGCCGCATCGACCAGTTCAGCCCGGCCTGGGAGATCCGCACCGGCAGCGGCGGACGTTTGCTCTGCTGCTGGCGCTTGTCGAGCTGTTTGAGGGTTTCCTCGACCTGTTCGCGGCGCGATTTCTGCACGCCCCTGCTGACGCGGGCGGCGGGCTCCGCGCGTGCCACGCTCTCCATCCGCTTCGCGGCTTTGCGTTCGCCGGACAGGATCGGATACAGGAACACCCAGGCGACGCCGCCGACGGCGACGGTCGCAAGAAACGCCACGGCGAGGACTTGCAGGTTCATGGCCGTCACCGCCCTCAATTGTGCAAGGGCTCGTCGGCGATCATCGCTGCGTCGAGTGCGGCGGCGAGCCGGCGCTCTTCGCCATAGTAACGCGCACGGTCCCAGAAGCGCGGCCGGCCAATGCCGGTGGAGCGGTGACGCCCGATGAGGTTGCCATGTGCGTCCTCGCCCAGGATCTCATAAACGAAAAGATCCTGGGTGATGATGACGTCGCCTTCCATTCCCATCACCTCGGTGATGTGCGTGATGCGCCGCGAGCCGTCGCGCAAACGGGCGGCCTGAATGACCACGTCGACGGAGGAGAAGATCATCTCGCGGATGGTGCGGGACGGCAGCGAATAGCCGCCCATGGTGATCATCGACTCGATACGCGACAAGGCCTCGCGCGGCGAGTTCGCGTGCAGCGTCCCCATCGAGCCGTCGTGGCCGGTATTCATCGCCTGCAGGAGGTCGAATGCTTCCGGGCCGCGCACCTCGCCCACGATGATGCGTTCGGGGCGCATGCGCAGACAGTTCTTGACCAGGTCGCGCATGGTGATCTGACCCTCGCCTTCGATATTGGGCGGGCGGGTTTCCAGGCGCACCACATGCGGTTGCTGCAGTTGCAATTCGGCGGCGTCCTCACAGGTGATGACGCGTTCGTCGTTGTCGATGAACTGCGTCAGACAGTTCAGCAATGTGGTTTTGCCGGAGCCGGTGCCGCCGGACACGATCGCGTTCACCCGGGCGCGGCCGATGATCTGCAGAATCTCGGCGCCGTGCGGCGAGATGGAGCCGAACTTCACAAGCTGATCGAGAGTCAGCTTGTCCTTCTTGAACTTGCGGATGGTGAGCGCGGGGCCGTCGATTGCAAGCGGCGGCACGATGGCGTTCACGCGCGAGCCGTCGGGCAGACGCGCGTCGCAGATCGGCGAGGATTCGTCGACGCGCCGGCCGATCTGGCTGACGATGCGCTGGCAGATATTCAGAAGCTGCTGGTTGTCGCGGAAGCGGACGCCGGTCCTCTGGATCTTGCCGGCGACCTCGATATAGACCGTGTTGGAGCCGTTCACCATGATGTCGGCGATATCGTCGCGCGCCAGGAGCGGCTCGAGCGGACCATAACCGAGCACGTCGTTGCAGATGTCGTCGAGCAGCTCCTCCTGCTCGGAGATCGACATCACGATATTCTTGATCGCAATGATCTCGTTGACGATGTCGCGGATTTCCTCGCGGGCGGCGTCGACGTCGAGCCGTGCGAGCTGACCGAGATCGATGGCCTCGATCAGGGCGCCGAAGATCGTGCCTTTGACTTCGTAATAGGCTTCGGAACGGCGGGTGTCCGTCGCAACGACCGGCGCCGTCGGCGGAGCGGCCCGTTGCGGTGCGAGCGGAGGCGAAATCAGCGGCGCGCCGAGGCCTGCCGCCGGCAGCGGTGCCCGGCCGGTATCCGCCTGGATCGGCGCCGGCGCAGATGCCGGCATTGGCGCGGCTGGTGCCGGTGCCGGGGCGACCGCTACGCCAGAATGCGGATCAGTGCCGCTTGTGCTACGCTTTCCGAACACGACTTGGCTACTCCGTCGAAACTCTAGCCGGACCGCCCGCGCAACTTCTGCAGCAGCGGCGTGAGCAGGCTGGCCCTGGATTTCTTCGCTTCCGAACGTCCGGTCAGCACCTGAGCGAGCTGACGGATGGTTTCGGCAACCTTGTGATTGGCCGCCATCTCCGCGATCATCTGGCCGTTATTGGCGGCGGTGCCGAATATCTGCGGCTCGAAGGGAATGATCGCGGTGGGCTCGTCGTCGAGCGCTTTTGCGAAATCCGCCGGCTTGATCTCGGGCCGTTTCGGAACGCCGACCTGGTTGAGGATGTAGAAGGGCCGGTGATCATTCGAGCGTGCGGCCTTGAGGAAATCGACCAGGTTCTTGGCGTTGCGCAGATTGGCGAGATCGGGCGCGGCGACGATCAGGATATCGTCGGCGGAGAGCAGCGTGCGCTGGGTCCAGCCGGTCCATTGATGCGGCACGTCGAGAACGATGCAAGGCACGCTCGCGCGCAGCGAATCGAAAATCGAATCGAACGCCTCGGCGCCGAAATCGTAGACCCGCTCCAGGGTGGCCGGTGCCGCCAGCAGGCTGAGATTGTCCGAACAGCGCGACAACAGACGGTCGACGAAGGCGGTGTCGATCCGTTCCGGCGAAAAGACCGCATCGGCAATGCCTTGCGGCGGATCCTGATTGTAGTCGAGACCGGCGGTGCCGAAGGGAAGGTCGAGATCGGTCACGACTGAGTCGAGCGACAAGTCGCGTGCGATCGACCAGCCGATATTGTGGGCCACCGTGGATGCACCGACGCCGCCTTTGGCTCCGACCACGGCGATCACCCGCCCGACCGGTTTGGCGTCAGGCGCGGAATAGAGCCCGCATACCGAACGCACCATGTCGAGCGTGTTCACCGGCGAAATCAGGTAGTCGCTGACGCCGCGGCGGACCAGCTCGCGATACAGCACGACGTCGTTATGCTGGCCGATGACGATGACCCGTGTGCCGGCGTCGCAAAGATCGGCCAGGGAATCGAGCCCGCTCAGGACGTCGTCCGGACGGCAGACGAATTCCAGCACAATGACATTTGGCGTGGGGGCGGCGCGATAGGCCTCCAGTGCGGCGGCAACACCGCCCATCTGGATTTTCAGATGCGCTTTGCCGAGACGGCGATCCTCGCCGGCCGCCTGCACGGCGGCGGCGGTGTCCACCGATTCGCAGAAAGCCTGGATCGAGATGCGCGGCGCTGGCGCGATATGCTCGTCGCGGGCCGGGATGTTGTCCGGTGCGTCGCCCGGAAGCTGGGTCTGGAGAGCGTGTCTGATCATCGGCCGATATCACTCAGCTTGGCTCTGTCAAAGTTCGGAGAATAGGTGCCGGACGGATTCTCGCCCTTGCGGTATTTGTCGAGTGCGACGGAGCGGCGGCCCTCATAGGCCGCGGTTTCGGCGCGCGGTTGCACAAGATCCGCCGGATTGTCGACCATCGCGGCCAGATTGCGCTGGTTGGAGCAGCCGAGATTCCAGTAGGGCCGGTTCTGGTTGTAGGAGGTGTCCATCGTCGGCCCGAGATCGTGCGGCCACAATCCGCACGGACCGGTCTCCGCCGTCATGCGCGGATAGTTCAGGCGGACCGTCGCGAGTTTGGCGGGAGGAGCCGCATAGGGGCGGACAACGACGCCATGATTCGGAACGCCCGCCGCCGCAAGAATGGAACGCGTTTCCTTCACCGCCTGCGACGCGGCCATTTCATTCTCGGTGCCGGTCGGAACATCGATGATGATGCCGCCGGTTGCCTCCCGCCGCCAGGTATGTGCGAAAGCCAGTATTTCGGCGCGTTGCTCCGCCGTCAGCGTGCCTCGGCCGCGGCCAATGAAGAGCTGGACGGTGCGATCACCCTCCTTGACGGCGATCGGATGACGCTGCCGATAATCCTGCGGGATGCTCGCGGTCGTGTCCTTCGCGACGTAGCAGCCGGAGACGCTCATCGCCAGGCCGGCGGCAGCCACGAGCCGCGCGGCATTGCGCGCGAAGCCGCGGCCGTCCTTATGCGCGGTGGTTGATACCGTCATCTGCTAATCTCCTGGTGGCGCGATCAGTCGAGAATGAAGCCGACATTGCCGTGATAGATTTTGCGCGGGTCGACTCTGCCCTCGATGCCGTAGATCCTGTTCAGGCGTCCGAGAAGAACGCTCGATGTGTCCGGCGCATCCGCAAAGCCGTCGTCGGGCCGCGACAGGTCCTTGGGTGCAACCGAGCGCACGACATACGGCGTCACGAGGATCATCAATTCGGTCTGACGATTGACGTAGTCGCGGCTCTTGAACAGGGTTCCGAGGATCGGAAGCTGCAGCAGGCCCGGCACGCCGTTGATCTGCTGCTTGGTCGATTCCTGGATCATGCCGGCCATCGCCAGGGCGCCGCCGGAGGGAATTTCCACAACCGTTTCGGCGCGCCGCGTGCGGATCGAGGGAATGGTCAGGGCCTGATTGCCGATGCCGGGTATCACAATGGCGCCGTCCGACGACAGGTCGGAAACCTCGGTCTGTACTTTCAGGCTGATACGGCCGGCGGACAGGACGACGGGTGTGAAGACAAGGCTGACGCCGAATTTCTTCCAGTCGATGCGCTGCTGGCAGACCGGTGGCGATTGTGTCGTGTCGCAGCTGAGGCCGGCGGGAATCGGGAATTCACCGCCGGCGATGAAGGAAGCGGTTTCGCCCGAGATCGCGGTGAGATTGGGCTCCGCCAAGGTGCGAATGACGCCGGCGCGATCCATTGCATTCAATGTCGCGGAAATGCTGTTGCGGAAGATGCCGTTGGCGATGTTCGGGCCGAGATTCTGGCCCGTCGCCGTGAACGGATTGTTGGTGTTGAAGTTCAGAACGGACGAGCCGGCGCCGATGCTGCCATTGAGATTGATGCCGAGCTGCTTGATCACGTCGCGCTGCACTTCGGCGACGGTCACTTTGAGCATCACCTGATCGCGATCGCGGACGTTGATGTTGTTGACGACCTTGTTGTCGCCGGCGAGCCGGATCGCCATGTCGTAGGCTTGCTGCGCCTCGCCCTGATTGGCGGCGAAGCCGCTTAGCACGACGCTGTCGCCAAGGCCGTCGGCGCGAAGGTCGGAATTCGGAAACATCTGCTTCAGCGCGGCGCGCAGGCCATTCAGGTCCCGGGTCACCGCGATGTCGAAGCCGGCAATCTGGCGGCCGTCGCTGTCGAAGAAGAAAATGCTGGTCTGTCCGGACTTCACGCCGATCATGTAGGCGCGGCGGGACGAGCGGATGACGGCATTGGCGATCGCCGGATCGGCGACGAGGACGTCCTTGATGTCGGCGGGGAGGTCGATGATCACCGCCTTGCCGACGCCGAGGCTCACCTGGCGCGAGTTCAATTCGCTGCCGACCACCTGGATGACGGGCGCGCGCGGCTCGGCCGCCTGCGGCAGGCCTGGCAAACCGACAGCGGCGATAGTAACCAGCGCTGTCAGAGCCACGCTGCGGATTGGCGTCGATCGCGTCATTGGCGTGTTCCTTCCAGAGTCTTCACTTCGTCATCTTCGTTGTGGAGACGCCGTAACGGATCATGTTGATCGCGTTGCGTGGCGCGGCTTCTTCGCCGTTGGCGGAGCGGGCGGTGTCGGCGATGCTGCGCAATGCAAGCGAAACCACGCCGACCTGCTGGGCGAGCACCAGCGTTTCCGCCTGGTGCGGCGACAATTCCAGCGTCGCGGTCTTGCCGACAACGACCTTCTGTCCGTTCTTGTCCTCGACCGTCTGGTCGATGGCGAGAACGCGGACGTTTCTCAGGATCGTCTCGCTGACATGGGTCTCGGCTCCGGAGGCCTGTTCGGCTTCCTTGTCGCGGCGATACAGAATGACGTCGACATGATCGCCGGGGATGATGAAGCCGCCGGCGCCGGTCTCGGGTTTGATTTCGGTGGACACCGCGCGCATGCCGGAGGGCAGGATCGCGGCCATATAGCCGGCCTGGCCGGCCTTGATCAGGCGTGAGGCCTGGATCGGCTCGCCGGCGACGATCGTCGCGCGGGCATAGGATTTCGACAGTTCTTCAATGGCGTTAGGTCGTTCCGATTTGCGGATGAAATGCGGCCCGGCCGCCGCCGTCGGCCAGACTTTCCATTCGAGGTCGGCGGATGAGACCGGGGTGCCGGCGTCGATGTCCTTGCTGGCCACCAGGATGTCGGTGGTCTCGAGCTGAGCGACGGGCTTTTGCGGGGCCGGATCGGGTTTCTCGCCGCCGCCTCCGGCCAGGAGCGCGGCCAGACCTCCGGCAACAACGGCCACACCAAGCACTAAGAGGCGCGCGGCTTTCATACGCTGTCACTTTCCACAACTGACGCAACGAGCCGGCAACATCCGGCGACGGTGGATTTCACCACCCAAACGTCAATTCGTGGTTAATGAGCAGTTTTCAAACCAAGTTAATTTTGGATTGCCGAAATCGCGCTTCAAAAGCCGAGCGGCTTCATCCAGATCGTGTTCGGATAAACGACGATCGCAGCCGCGGCGAGCGCGATGCCGTAAGGAATTCCGCCGCGCGGCTGATGCAGGCGCTGCGCCCATTCCCGCTGCGCAAGCACCAGTGGCAGCGGCCAGGCGCGGACCTGCAGCAGCACCAGCGTGAGCACGCCGCCGAAGATCGACGCCAGCAGAAGATATTCCATCAGGTGCGCGAAGCCGAGCCACAAGGCGGTGGCGGCCGCGAGTTTGGCGTCGCCGCCGCCGATCCAGCCGAAGGCGAAGCAGGCAAACGCGATCGCCAGCACCAGCAATCCCGCCGCGGCGTGCCACAGCATCTCGGTCGGCGACAATCCGATCATCACCGCCATCACCGCAAAGCCGGCGACCAGCAGGATCGACACGCGGTTGGAGATCGTCATCGTGAACAGGTCGCTCCACGCGGCGAACAGCATCATCGCGGGAAACAGGGACAATCGGATCGCGTCAATCATCGCGGGAACCCAAGTTGCGGGCGCTCAGCTCGTCCAACCCAGCAGGGTCGCGAACTCGATGGCCAGCACCGCCAATTTCTTGCTCAAGGCGAGATAGGTGGCGATCGTTGCGAGAACGATCGCGGCAACAATCAGTGCAAATTCCAGCCTGCCGTTCTCGGCTTGGGAATTGGTCGAATCCGGCACTCGCCTCATATTCAGCACTCGCACGCAACACCACGATGCGGCTTATTACACGTCGTGCGGCTAAGAATGGGTAAGAAATCAGGGTCGATATTTGGTTACTTTTGCCGGCCTGCGCGGCCGGGCCGCCGGGTTTCGGCGCAAACAAAAAAGCTCCGGACGCGGCCGGAGCTCTTCTGAACGCTTGCAGTCGTG
>JAEWCJ010000475.1 GCA_023390695.1 Pseudomonadota bacterium
GCGATGCGGTCTCGTTCAGAAGCCTGTGCTGTTCGATCATGTCGGGCGTCTGGTAAATCGAGCGCGCGAACATCGCTTCCCAATGCAGCGAAACCGCCTTCGACTTCAGCTTGACGACATCGAGCGATTTGGGGTCGTCGATCAGTCCCAGCCGGCCCTGCGGAGAGACCATCTCGACGAGCGACGGGAAATGGGTTTCGGTTTCCGTGAGGCTGGCGATGTAATCCATCGTTCCGAAACCCAGCGCCTTGATCTGCGCCTGCATCGGCTGCGTGTGATCGATGACATGATGCGCACCGAGCTCATTGCACCAGGCGACGGTTTCGGGGCGCGACGCGGTGGCGATGATGGTCAGGGACGTCAGCTTGCGGGCAAGCTGGATGGCGATCGAACCGACACCGCCAGCACCGCCGACGATCAGCAGGGGTCTGCCGGTCCCGGCACCGTCGCGCGGCACCTGCAGACGGTCGAACAGCAATTCCCAGGCGGTGATCGTGGTCAGCGGCAATGCTGCGGCTTCCGCGAAACCGAGATTCCTCGGCTTGCGGCCGACAATACGCTCGTCGACGAGATGAAATTCCGCATTGGTGCCGGGCCGGACGATCGTCCCGGCGTAATAGACCTCGTCTCCCGGCCGGAACAACGTCGCCTCGGGTCCGGCGGCAACGACGACGCCCGACGCATCGAATCCGAGAATGCGGGTCTGTCCGGCCGGCACCTCGGCGCGGCCGCGCACCTTGACATCGACCGGATTGACCGCAATCGCCTTGATCTCGACCAGCAGATCGCGGCCGGCGGCGGATGGCTTGTCAGCTTCGAAATCGATCAGTGAATTCGGATCGCTGATGGGAAGGGGCTGACGAAAACCGACCGCACGCATGCGCTGTCCTCCGCACGAAAAATAACTGCCTTCAGGATCTTGCGGCCGCCCGCAATTCCGCAATCGCGTCGCGCGCCAATTGATCGGCCCGCTCGTTCAGCTCGTGGCCGATATGGCCCTTGACCCAGTGCCATTTCACCTGATGGCGCGCCATCGCCTCGTCGAGGCGTTTCCAGAGATCGACATTCTTCACCGGCTTCTTGTCGGCGGTCTTCCAGCCGTTGCGCTTCCAGCCGTGGATCCACTTCGAGATGCCGTCCTGCACATATTTGCTGTCGGTGTGCAGATCGACGCGGCACGGCTTCTTCAGCGCCTCGAGCGCCGAGATCGCCGCCATCAATTCCATGCGGTTGTTGGTGGTGTGCGCCTCGGAGCCCTTCAGCTCCTTTTCCGTGTCGCCGAAGGTCAGGATCGCGCCCCAGCCGCCGGGACCGGGATTGCCGGAACACGCGCCGTCGGTGTGAATGATGACGTGCGGTTCGCTCACGCGCGCATGTCCTTCATTTCCACGCCGTAATCGCCGATGCTCTTGATCTGCTGATGGAAGCGCAGCTTGCGGAAATATTCCTGCGGGCTTTTCGGCTTCACCAGCGCGCCGGGCGGCACGTTCAGCCAGTCGACGAGGCGGGTCAGCAGAAAGCGCATCGCCGCGCCGCGCGCCAGCACCGGCATGGCGTCAAGTTCGCCGTCCGACAGCGCGCGCACCTTGCGGTAGGATTGCAGCAGCGCGCGGCCCTTGGTGATGTTGTAGGAGAAATCCTGCTCGAAGCACCACGCATTCAGGCAGATCGCGACGTCATAGGCGAGGGTGTCGGTACAGGCGAAATAGAAGTCGATCAGCCCCGACAGCTTGTCGCCGAGAAAGAAGACATTGTCCGGAAACAGATCGGCGTGGATCACGCCCTGCGGCAGCCGGCTCGGCCAGTTCGCCTCCAGGAAATCGAGCTCGTGCTCGATCGTCGTCTTCAGACTGTGCTGCACGCCGTCGGCACGCTCCGCGCAGAGATCGAAGAGCGGCCGCCAGCCCGAGACCGACAGCGCATTGGCGCGCGTCATCGGAAAATCCGCGCCGGCCAGATGCAGTTGCGCCAGCGCCTCGCCCACCGCGGCGCAATGCTTGGCGTCGGTGCGCCGCATCCACATGCCTTCGAGGAAGGTGACGATGGCGGCGGGGCGACCGGCGACCTTGCCGAGCGCGTCTCCCTTGCGGTTCTTCACCGGCTGCGGGCAATTGAGGCCGCGCGCGGCGAGATGCTCCATCAGGCCGAGAAAGAACGGCAGATCGCCGACCGCGACGCGCTTCTCGTACAGCGTGAGAATGAAGTGGCCGGCTTCGGTGTGCAGCAGGAAGTTGGAATTCTCGACGCCCTCGGCAATGCCCTTGTAGGACAGCAATTTGCCGATGTCATAGCCGCCGATAAAGGCTTCCAGGTCTTCGACTGAAACGTCGGTATAGACGGCCACGGCCTACTCCGCGGCTTCGGGCTGGCGCAGCGCACGCGGCAGCGGAAAGAACACGCTTTCGTCCGCCGTCGACACGGTCTCCACCTTGACGTCGTAGCGCGCGGCGAAGGCGTCGATGATTTCCTCCACCAGCACTTCCGGCGCCGACGCGCCGGCGGTGATGCCGAGCGAGGCGATGTCGCCGAACCTCTCCCAGTCGATGTCGGCGGCGCGCTGCACCAGCGCCGCATGCCTGCAGCCGGCGCGTTCGGCGACCTCGCGCAGCCGCTGCGAATTGGAGGAATTCGGCGCCCCGACCACGATCATCGCGTCCACCGACGGCGCGACGCGCTTCACCGCCTCCTGGCGGTTGGTGGTGGCGTAGCAGATGTCTTCCTTGTGCGGGCCGACGATGTCCGGGAAGCGCTTCTTCAGGAAGGCGACGATCTCCGAGGTGTCGTCGAGCGAGAGCGTCGTCTGCGTCACATAGGCCAAGTTGCCCGCATCCCGCGGCACGAACGCCCGGGCATCGGCCAGCGTCTCCACCAGCCGCACCGCGCCGTCCGGCAATTGGCCCATGGTGCCGACGACTTCCGGATGCCCGGCATGGCCGATCAGGACGATCTCGCGGCCGCGGCGGAAATGGATCTCCGCCTCGCGATGCACCTTGGTCACCAGCGGACAGGTGGCGTCGAGCGCGAAGAAATTGCGCTTGCGCGCCTCGTCCGGCACCGACTTCGCGACACCGTGCGCGGAGAAGATGACCGGCGCGTCGGTGTCGGGGATTTCGTCCAGCTCCTCGACAAAGACCGCGCCCTTCGCCTTCAGGCTGTCCACCACATAGCGGTTATGGACGATCTCGTGCCGCACATAGACCGGCGGGCCATACAGCGCGAGCGCGCGCTCGACCGAATCGATGGCCCGGACCACGCCGGCGCAGAATCCCCGCGGGGAGCACAGCACGACGTTCAGCGG
>JAEWCJ010000006.1 GCA_023390695.1 Pseudomonadota bacterium
CAATATGGCTACGCGCCGGCCTTCGGTGCCGGCACCGCCGGCTTTGATTCCACCAACACGCGCGCCAAGCGGCGGGTGGAACAGAACCGGCAACGGCGGAGGGCGGCCGACGCGCAAAGCGCGCCGCCGGTCGTGGCGCCGGTGCCCGATCTGACGGTTGCGCCGATGTTCCGTCCGGTTCCGACGACGGTCAGCAAGGCGCGCGCCGTCAGCAGCCAGGCGGGATCGCCGGAAATCACCGGCGAGGTCGCGCGCCCGGTGCGCAGGAATTTCGCCGAAGAGGATCCCTTCGGCCCGGTCGGCATTCGCGCGGGTTCGCTCATCCTGCGTCCGGCGATCGAGATATCTGCCGGACACGACAGCAATCCTCCGCGCTCGCCGAATGCGGTCGGCTCGGCCTTCGAAACGGTCGCGTCGGAACTGCAGATCAGGTCCGCCTGGTCGCGGCATGAATTCGCCGCCGATCTGAAAGGCCGCTACACTTGGTACAATTCGCTGTCCAGCTTCAACAGGCCCGACATCGATCTGAATGCCAGGACGCGGATCGATATCAGCAAACAGACCCGCGCGCTGTTCGAGGGCCGCTACAGGCTGCTCGCCGATTCGCCGAGCGACCCCAACCTGCCGCAGGGTATTGCCAAGCCGCCGCTCTATTATCAGGCCGGCGCGACGGCGGGCCTGGCGCATCAGTTCAATCGGCTGGAGATTTCCGCCAAGGGCCTGTTTGACCGGACAGCCTATAATGAAGCCGAACTGAACGACGGCACCATGCTGAGTCTGAAGGACCGCAATTACGATCAGTATTCGGGACTGCTGCGTGCCGGTTATGAAGTTTACCCCGGGATCACGCCGTTCGTGGAAGGCGGCCTCGATCGCCGCGTCCACGATCTGCAAACCGACTTCTCCGGCGTCCAGCGCGACTCGGATGGAAAAATGATCCGTGTCGGCTCCACCTTCGAACTGACGCGGTTTCTCACCGGCGAAGCATCCATCGGATATGTGCAGCGCGATTACAAGGATCCGACGCTCGGCAAGCTGCACGGGCTGATCTACGACGCCTCTCTCATCTATTACGCCTCGCCGCTCACGACGCTGAGGCTCGATGCAAAATCGCAAGTGGATGAATCGGTGCTGCCGGGCGTGTCCGGCACGCTGGTTCGCGACGTCAGCCTGCAGCTCGATCACAGCTTCCGGCGCTGGCTGATCGGTTCGCTCAAATTCGGATTTGGACAGGACGATTACGAAGGATCGTCCCGCGTGGACGACCGCTATCTTGCCTCGGCTGCGCTGACCTACAAGATCACGCGCCAGGTGCATCTGAAGGGCGAATTCCGGCGCGAATGGCTGAAATCCAACGTGGCCGGTGCGGACTACACCGCCAATATCGCCATGGTCGGCCTGCGGCTGCAGCGGTGAGGTTGTCATTCCTCCCTGAAGGAAGGAATGACAACTCTCTGCTTATTTCCTGCCCAGCAACTGCTGCAACTCGGCGCGGAACTCGTCCGCGATGTCGGGGCGCTCGAGCGCATAAGCGACGTTGGCGGTGAGGAAGCCGATCTTCGAGCCGCAGTCGTGCGAACGGCCTGCGAATTTCAGTGCGTGGAAAGGCTGCGTCTTTGCCAGCGTGATCATGGCGTCGGTGAGCTGTATCTCTCCGCCGGCACCGGTTTGCTGGTTCTCCAGGACGTCGAAAATCTCCGGCTGTAAAATGTAACGGCCGGTGATGCTGAGATTGGAGGGGGCCTCTTCGCGCTTCGGCTTTTCCACCATCTGCGTGATCGGCATCGAAGTGCTGTCCGCGCTGTTCTTGTCGACACCGACAATGCCGTACATGTGGACGCGATCCATCGGCACTTCCTCGACCGCGATGATGTTGGCCTTGGATTTCAGCGCGTTGTAGGCATCCATCATCTGCGCCAGGCAACCGCGTTTGCTCTGCACCAGCACATCCGGCAGCACGACGGCGAAGGGCTCGTCGCCGACGATGTCGCGCGCGCACCACACCGCGTGCCCAAGGCCGAGCGGCGATTGCTGGCGGGTGAAGCTGGTCTGTCCCGCGCCGGGCAGGCTGTCGTCGAGCAGCTTGAGTTCCTTGTCCTTGCCGCGCTCTTTGAGCGTGATTTCCAGTTCGAATTGCCGGTCGAAATGGTCCTCGATCACCGCCTTGTTGCGGCCGGTCACGAAGATCAGATGCTCGATTCCGGCCTCGCGCGCTTCGTCCACCACGTGCTGGATCAGCGGCCGGTCCACGACTGTCAGCATCTCCTTGGGCATCGCTTTGGTCGCTGGGAGAAAACGGGTGCCGAGGCCGGCGACAGGGAAAATGGCTTTGCGGATCGGTTTCATGAAGGAAGACGCTGATGGGTGGAGGGAAGGGAGTGGTGCCATATTATGGTCATTCGGATTAACATTATGCCGTCTTCCTTGCGTCCACGGGATTGTGGGCGTCGTTAACAATCCTGCAATCATATCCGTTCCCCATAGGGCGGGATCATGGCCAAGAGCGTGTCTTGAAGTGACGGGGTGGATGAGGGGATGAGTAGATTGCGCCGCTGGGGGGCATACGTCGTGCCGGTTACCGCCGGTTTGATCGTGGGGTCGCTGCAGGCCGGCTGCGCACAGGTTGCCGCTGATGCCAGCCCTGTTGCGAGCATACCGGTCACGCGTGCGGCTTTTGCGCCGGACAATTCCGGTTGGAGCGGACAATCGGGCGCGTCCGGCCATCCGCAGATGACGGCGGAAGCAATCCAGGCTGCCGCGGCGAATTTCAATCGCTGCGTCGAGGGTCTGTATCCCGCCGCCGCCCGGCGGGGCGTGTCACGAGCGACCTTTGACGCGCATACGCGCGGCCTGACGCCCGAACTCAAGATCATGGATCTAATGGATGCGCAGCCGGAATTCACCCGCGCGGTCTGGGACTATGTCGATTTGCTGGTGAGCGAAGACCGCATCCGGCGCGGTCAGGAAATCCTCGCCGAACATCGCGCCACCTTTGACGCGGCCGAGCGCCATTATGGCGTCGACCGCTACGTCCTTGCCGCGATCTGGGGCATCGAATCCAAATATTCCACGATGGCCGGAGAACGCCCGGTGGTGCGCTCGACCGCGACGCTGGCCTGCGTGGGAAGACGTCAGGACTATTTCCGGAATGAGTTTATTGCCGCGCTGGAACTGCTGGAGCGTCGCGACGTAAGACCGGAACAACTGAAGGGTTCTTGGGCCGGTGCGTTCGGGCCGACGCAATTCATGCCCACCGTCTACAAGAACCACGCCGTTGACGCCGATGGCGACGGCCGCCGCGACATGATCAATTCGGTTCCCGACATGCTGGCCTCGACCGCGAATTTCTTCCGGCGCAACGGCTGGGAGACGGGCCAGACCTGGGGCTACGAGGTCATGGTGCCGAAGAATTTCAATTACCTGCTCGCTGATCGGTCGAAGCAGATGACGATCGCGGAATGGGAACGGCTCGGCATCCGCCGCGCCGGCGGCAGGACGTTTCCGCGTCAGGGCGATCGCGCCTATCTGTTCGTGCCGGCTGGCTCCGAGGGGCCGGGCTTCCTCATGCTGCACAATTTCCGCGTCATCATGCGCTACAATCCTGCCGAGGCTTATGCGCTGGCGATCGGCCATCTGTCCGACCGCCTCCGCGGCGGCGAGCCGTTCGTACAGGTTTGGCCGCGCCACGAACGGGTGTTGTCGCTGAGCGAACGCGCCGAGATGCAGCAGCTTCTCGTCCGGCGTGGATTTGATGCAGGCGAGCCGGACGGCCGTTTTGGCGCCAAGACCCGGGCCGCCCTCCGCGATTATCAAGCCGCCTCGGGCATGGTTCCGGACGGCTTTGCGACAATGGCGGTATTGACGCGGCTGCGGGGGCAATCGGCTACCGCGCGGTAGGCTGCTCGCCGGCATTTCCGCCATTTTTGAACCGTACTTGACCGTGGAGCGTTGAAAGGCGCATGTCTTTCAACCACTCATGATTTGGTCAGGGTCGGTCTGGATGCGGGTGAAGAGCCCATATGGGCGGCGAACCAGAATGGCGGCCAGGGCAGCAATGCTCGCGGGCGTCGTCGCCGCCATGCTGGTGGTGCCGGCTTCGGCGCAGTTCTTTTTTGACGATCGCTACCCGTTCCAGCAACGCCGGTTTCTCGATTTCACGCCGGACGAAAAGCCGCCCGCCGATTATTCGCGCGCCCCGGCGCCGAAGAAGACCGAAACCCAGCCCACCACAAAGATTCTCGTCTTCGGCGATTCTCTGGCCGACTGGCTGGCCTATGGCCTGGAAGATGTGCTGTCGGAAACGCCGGAAATCGGCATTGTCCGCAAGCATCGCGCCTTTTCCGGACTGATCCGCTACGAGAGCCGCAGCGACCTCGATTGGGTGCAGGTCGCGCGCGAGGCCATCGCAGCCGAGAAGCCGCAGGCGATCGTCGTGCTGCTCGGCGTGCAGGACCGCCAGGCAATTCGTGAAAAGGTGGCGGCACCCGCCAAGCCCGGTGCGCCGGCGCAGAACGGCAACACCCCCGGTCAGCACGACCAGGAGCCGCAGGACGCCGAGCAGCCGGCCATCGCGGCGCCAGAACCGCCGCGCGGCCGTGCCGGCGGGGCTCATGAATATCGGTCAGAGCGCTGGGAGCAGCTCTACAGCCAGAAGATCGACGACATGATCGCCGCATTGAAGAGCGCCAATGTGCCGGTCATGTGGGTTGGCCTGCCGTCGATTCGCGGAGCGCGTTCGACCAGCGATGCGCAATATCTGAACGAACTGTACCGCTCGGCGGCGGAACGCGCCGGCATCATCTATGTCGATGTGTGGGATGGCTTTGTCGACGAGCAGGGGCGCTTCAGCACGCGCGGCCCGGACTTCGAAGGACAGATCCGCTCGCTGCGCACGCCGGACGGCATGCATTTCACGAGATTCGGCGCCCGCAAGATCGCCCATTATGTGGAGCGCGACCTGCGCCGGGTGTTGACGGCGCCGATGCCGGTGGCGCTGACGACACCGGCGGAGCAGCCGCAGGTACAAAAATCCGCTCCGGGAGCGCCCGCGGCACCTGCCGCCCGCCCGCTCGCTGGGCCGGTGCTGTTTCTGGCCTCGCCGCCGCATGAAGAGGAATTGCTGGGAAGCCCGAGCGCGCGCCCGAAGGTCGATGACGTGGCTGCACGCGTTCTGGTGAAGGGGGAGGCCTCCGACGCTGCCGCGGGACGTGCCGACGATTTCTCCTGGCCGCCGCGCGCACCGAACATTGCCATGACCGAGCCGCTGCCGCCGAGCGGCGCCCCCATCTATGCGTCGCGTCCCTTGCCGAAGCCGGCCGAGCCGAAGGCGACCGCGCAGGCTCCTGCCGGCGGCACCCGTGTTGCCGGGCAGCCGGTGCTGCAGGGGAATATCCAGCCGCAACGTCCGCAATCCGCGCCGACGCCATTCTGGCGGCGCGCACCGCTCGGCTGGGATGACCGGCCGCGCGGTGGCTTTTTCGGATTGTTCGGCCGCTGGTAGTCAGCGCGGCAGCGTGCTCGATCCCATCAGGAACGTATCGATCGACTGCGCGCACTGGCGGCCTTCGCGGATCGCCCAGACCACCAGCGATTGTCCGCGCCGCATATCGCCGGCCGTGAAGACCTTCGCGACCGAGGTCTTGTAGTCGGCGGTCGAGGCGCGTGCATTGCCCCGCGGATCGAGCGCGACGTTGAGCGACTTCAGCAGGCCCTCCTGGACGGGGTGTACGAAGCCCATGGCCAGCAGAACCAGATCTGCTTCGACTTCGAATTCCGTACCGGGGATCGGCTTGAACGCCGCGTCGATCGTCACGCAATGGAGCTTCTTCACCTTGCCGTTCTCGCCGGTGAATTTGTCCGTCATGACCGAGAACTGACGGCTCGCGCCCTCTTCGTGACTGGACGAGGTGCGCAGCTTCAGCGGCCAGTTCGGCCAGGTGAGCCCCTTGTTCTCCTTCAGCGGCGGCTCCGGCATGATCTCGAAATTGACCACGGACACCGCGCCCTGGCGGATCGAGGTGCCGACGCAGTCCGATCCGGTATCGCCACCGCCGATCACGACCACTTTCTTCCCGGTTGCGAGAATGGGCGCGACGTCGCCCAGCGGCTCGCCGCTGACGCGGCGGTTCTGCTGCGGCAGGAAGTCCATCGCGAAATGGATGCCGTCGAGCTCACGTCCGGGGATCGGCAGATCGCGCGGCGCTTCCGCGCCGCCGGTGAGCGCCACGGCGTCGAACTCTTTCAGCAGCTATTCCGCCGGCAGATTGCCGCCGACATGCGCACCGTAATGGAAGGTAACACCTTCACCC
>JAEWCJ010000052.1 GCA_023390695.1 Pseudomonadota bacterium
GTCCTTGGGAAGTGCGGGCGCCTTGGCATGCGTGGCCGGCGCCTGATAGGCGGGCTTCGCACCGGGCGCGATCACATCAAGCAGGGCGCTTGCGGTGGCATCGGCATCGGCGGAAATGAACAGATCGACCGGCGGCAGCGCCTGATGGTCCATGCTCCAGCCGTTATGGATGTGGTGATCGAGCGACACCTGGATCACCTGCGTTTTCGCCGAGAGCGCCTTGGCGGTCTTCAGCGTGCCGGCGAGATCGACCCAATCGAGGCTGAGAACGAGATCCGCTTCCGCCAATGCCTGCAGTCCCTCGGCGTCGGGCACCAGCGTGCTCGGCGCGCCGACATGCAGAGGATGGTCGGTGGGGAAGCTCGCGCCGATCTTGAGATCGGTGATGACGCGCGCCTTCAGGGCCTCGGCGAGCGCCACGCGGTCGTTCCAGGCATCGATATTGCGCGAGGCGCGGCCGGCCAGGATCACGATGTTCTTCGCGTTGCGCAGCCTGGCGGCGGCGCTTTCGACGAGTTCGCGCGCGGGTGCGGCGTGCACTTGCGGCATGAAGCGCGCCGCATCGATCGGCGGCAGCGGATGCGGCAGCTTGGCTTCCTGCATCTCCGCATCGAGGTTGACGTAGACCGGTCCCTGCGGCGCGGTATTGGCGATCCAGGTCGCGCGCAGCAGCGCCTCGCGCGCCGCGGCCGGAGAGGCCGGCTGGTCGTCCCACTTCGTGTAATTGCGGATCAGCGCGCCCTGATCGCGCGCGGTGTGGATCCAGTCGATCCAGGGCCGCCGCTTGTCGGCATCGACCGGACCGGTCGCGCCGAGGATGACCACCGGCATGCGGTCGCACCATGCATTGAACACCGCCATGGTGGCGTGCATCAGTCCCACATTGGAATGCACCACCGTCGCCATGGCGCGGCCGGTCACCTTGGCCCAGCCCTGCGCGATGGCGATGGCGGCTTCCTCATGCAGGCACAGCAGCATCTGCGGCGTCTTGTTGCCGAGATAATTGACGATGCTGTCATGCAATCCGCGATAGCTCGCACCCGGATTGAGCGCGACATAGGGAATGTCGAGTGCGCGCAGCGTTTCGGCGACGGCGTCGCTGCCGAAGCTCGGCGCGTTGGCGCCGGAGGCAACCGGCCGTTCAAGAGAAGAAAGATCTGGGGCTGCGCTTTTCGAGCTGAATTTGGATGCCGTCACGGATAGTCCTTCTTCCGGCGTGCGGATATCAGCCGCCGACCGGTTTCGCAAATGTGTGGATGGGCGGCCTCAGGCCGGACGCTGGTCGTTCTCCCTGCTGCGGCGCTGTTGCCTCGCCGTCGTTTTGGCGGCGCCACCATACGCTTTGACATTAGCGACGGGAAGAGGCTAAGTGTGAACCTCATTGTTGCATATCATTAAACAATAAGCCGCCGCCGATGGACCGTTTCCGTACCATGGAGAGCTTCGTGCGCGTCGTCCGCGCCGGCAGTTTCACCATCGCGGCCAATCAGCTCGGCCTGTCGCGGGCCTTGGTGTCGCGCCACGTCAACGATCTCGAGCAGCGGCTTGGCGTGCGTCTGCTCAATCGCTCGACCCGGTCGCTCAGCCTGACGGAGGAGGGGCAATCCTATCTCGATTTCTGCGAGCAGCTTTTCCGCGACATCGAGAGCCGGGAGCGCCAGATCGTGAAAACCCGCACGGAAGCGGTGGGCACGCTCAAGGTGACGGCGCCGAAATCCTTCGGGGTCATGCATCTGGCCGATGCGGCGGTGGCGTTTGCCATGGAGCAGCCGAAGCTGCGTTTCTCGCTGGTGCTGGAGGATGTGTCCTTTCGCATGGGGCAATTTGGCGAGAAGGGGCTGGATCTCGCGCTGCGGATCACCTCGGTGCGCAACGCGTCCTATGTCGAGGAATCGATCACGCCGCTGGATTGGGTTGCATGTGCCTCGCCGGAATATCTGGCGCGCGAGGGACGCCCCGGAAAGCCCTCGGATCTGACCAACCATGCCTGTCTGGTGCACGTGAACGTATTGCCCAGCGACCACATCTGGCGCTTCGAGGGGCCGGCGGGAAACCAGTCGATCAAGGTAAGCGGCGCATTCATGTCGAACAGCGCGCTTGCCTTGCGCAAGGCGGCGCTGGCGAGTCTCGGCATCGCGCTGGTGCCGCGCTATACGGTTGTCGACGATCTGGCGTCCGGTCTGCTGGTGGCGGTGCTGCCGCGTTACAGGACTACGGCGCGTCCGTTATTGGCGGTGTATCCGCGCACGCCGGCGGTGCCGCAGAAGGTGCGCATCTTCATCGACTTTCTGAAGGACTGGTTCGCGGCCCGCAACGTCAACCGCAAATCGCCGAGACTCCTCTAGCAAGGCTGCTTCAAAGGCCCTGCCGCAACCGCGCCAGCAGTTTGACGCCGGCATAGCCGTCGGCCGGCTGCATGCCGACCTTGCGTTGATAGTCCTGCACCGCCTTCATGGTGGCCAGCCCGACGCGGCCGTCGCTGCCCTTGGTATCGAAGCCCAGCGACGTCAGGCGTTTCTGGATCTCCTGCACCTCCGCCAGGGTCGGAGCGCGCTCGCTGCCGGGGAAGGTCTGCACGAAAGGCGCGCCGCCGAGAATGCGGTCGCCGAGATGGCAGATCGCCAGCGCGTAATTCATCGACGGATTGTAGCTCTTCACTGCTTCGAAATTCTGGCCGATCAGAAAGGCCGGGCCGCCCGCGACCGGGATCCAGAGTTTCGCGTTTGCATTCAACACCGGATAGGGCTTGCCGTCCGCGCGCACCACGCCGAGCTGCTGCCACGCGGCATAGCTGCGCGCGCCTCCGGTTGCGGATGCCGCGCGGACTTCAAAGCCCCAGGGTTCGCCGCGCCGATAGCGGCCGCGCTGCAGGAGATATTTGCAGGTGCCCGCCAGCGCGTCGTCGGGCTTGCCGAACGGCGAGGCGCGGCCATCGCCGTCGTAGTCGAAGCCGATATTGAGCCAGACCTCCGGCATCCACTGGGTGTGTCCCATGGCGCCGGCCCAGGAGCCGCGCATCTCCTGCGGCGTGCTCCAGCCGCGCTCGATGATGAGCAATGCATTGAGGAGTTCGGTTTCCCAATAGGCGCGCCGTCGCGGCTCTCCCCAGGCCAGGGCGGCGAGGGCCGGGATCACCGGCCGCATGTGGTTCTGATGCACGACGGGATCGCCGAAGGCGGTCTCCATGCCCCACAGGCCAAGCAGGATTGCCGGGGCGACACCGAATTCCTTTTCCAGGCGGGCCAGCAGCGGACCGACGTCGCGCAGGCGCTCCTTGCCGGTGGCGATACGCCAGTCGGAGACGCGGCGGTTCAGATATTGCCAGAGCTGCTCGCGGAATTCGGGCTGCGAGCGCTGCAGGGCGAACACGCCCATATCCGGCTGCACGCCGCCCATCACCCGGTTGTAGGTCGCCGCGGAAATGCCGCGTTTCAACGCGCGCGGGCGGAAGGCGGCGACCCATTGCTCGAATGTCTGTTGCGCGGTCTGCGCCAGCGCCGGCAGGGGCGACGTGGCCAAAGCCCCTGTAGCCAGGGCACATGTGGACAGCGCGGAGGCAAGAACGGCGCGGCGCGTCGGGTTCGAATCGCGATCTGGCTTCATGCCGCGATCCTATTCATCCGGACCTTGGCCGCAATCGGGCGGACTAGCGCCGTTTGCTCTGGGGCTTGCCCTTGCGCGGGCTTTTGCGCGGACTCTTGCGGGTATTCTGGCGCGGCTTGCCGACCTTGGACGACGTGGCTTCTTCATGTCCCGCCAGATACTCTGGCTCGTCGCCGGGATCGGTGATCTCGACGCCGCGCGCCTGAATCAAATGTTCGTAAGCTGCGACCAGCGTCATATAGGGATTGACCCGCACCCAGCCGTCGCGGGTCGGGACATGCATTTCGAAATGAAGATGATAGGTCGTACCGTTGCTGCGCCGGTTGTAATTGCCGACCTTGCCGAGCGTCTCGCCCTCGCGGACCGCGCGGCCGCTGAGCAGCTTGTCCTCATTCATCTGCCCGGGATGCATGTGCATATAGCGGAAACGCACGCGTTCGTTCGCGGCGTTGGCGTAAAGCAGGAATGACTCCTGCCAGTCTTCCCGCATGATCGTGCCGTCGCGGACGGCGACAACATCGTCGAGATAGGCTTCGCAGCGGTCCGCGCCCTCGTTGCGAAGGCGGCAGGTTGCCGGCCGGATATCCTGGCCCTGATGGCCCTGTCCGCTGGGGCATTGTCCGACATAGAAGTGACGGTGTTCGCAGAAATTGTCGCGCCACGGATAGGAGTAGTTTTCGGGCGCGGCCTCGTTGAACACCAGCGGCTTGGAATTCACGCGGCAGCGGTATGGAGCATCCTTGCTGCCCGGCCGCGGCCGGCGGCCGGTCTGGTTGCAGTCGCCCCAGTTCATGAAGGATTGCGAATTGGCATAGGCGGGGGCGTCGGCGAGCGGAAAGCGAATCCGCGCATAGACCGTGGAATCGGCGTTGCCGCCGTGACCTTTCAGGCCGGTGCCGGGGATCAGACGACCGGCAGGATGATAGGTGAAGACCCGCGAGACCTCCTGGGGACGCTGGCTGCGCGGCGGATCGCTGGCCGCCGGCGTCTCTGCCTTCGCGCCTCCCGAAAGACGCAACGCGCGCAGGAAATGTTGCGCGATGCGATCGGCATTCCTGCAGGAGAGCCGCCGCGATGTATGCCGAGCGTCATAGCACTGAATGGACACGACATAGGGAGCGCCATAGCGTTCGAAACTGTAGCGCAGGGTGCTTTCGAGAATCTGCCGCCGCAGCCCGGGAAACTCCGCGGCGAGCTTGGGCGGGGCCGTTTGATCCGTGCGGGCGGCCGGCGGCGGAAGCTCATACAGGAACGTAAAGCCCGATATCGTCACCAGGATCGGACGCGAGAATTTGATGTCCGAGAAACCCGACACCCGCGCGGTGTTGAACGAAAAGACCGCGTCGTAACCGGATGGCCCCGGCAGGAAAAATCCCGTCGGCGTGAAACCGCCGAGATAGACGTCATCGGCGTTGTGTTCTCCGGACGCGTGATCCCGCAGCAATTGATCGGTGTCGAGCGGCAGCAAAACCGGAAGGCCGCTGCGTGCGATGTCCGGGACATGCTTGGCGGCGGCGGTGTTCAGGTCGGCCAGTGAGGAGGCCGACGCTTGCTCAGCCTCCTGCCAATTCACCGTGACCGGTTCGATCCGCGGGCCGGGAAAGTAACTGTCGGCGCTCGCGTCATGGCAAAGGCCGATCAGCCACAGACACCCCGCCAGAGCACGGAAATTGCACGCGAAAGCCATTGACGCCACTTATGCACGGAATCGCCGGCGGCGGGCAATCCTTTGCCGCCAGGAACCCCGATGCGAAGAGGGGGATCAATTCTTGGCGCCGGCCTTGGGCTGATCGGCGTCCTGCGGGCAATCCTTGCGAGCCTCCACCGACTCCCCGTTCCTCTGGACGGTGGGCGCCGCCGACTTGTCGTGGCTCTCAGCCGACGGCAGGATTGCGCTCTTTTCCACGGCCTGCGCATTTTCAGATGCGGTGCCGGTGGTCGCGCTGGAGGGCGGGCAATTCGTCATGTCCTTGCTGGCGTCGCCTCGTTCGGGTGCCGTTTGTGCGGTTGCCGCGGTCGTCCAGGCCAATGTGCAGGCCAGTATCGCCATGGCGGACAAACCGCCGATCCTGTTCGGTCTCATACGTGTCTCCGGATTGGTTCTCGCGTTCACAGGGCCCCGCATTCACATGGCGGTCGCGAGAAAGGTTGCGATGGCCATGCCCAGCATCAGCGTGAAGACAACCGCCGGTTCGAACCGCCGTTCCTGTCGTTGCCAGTCCGGCTGTTGCTTGCGATGAAACACGGATCGCCTCAATGCCCTGCGCGAGACTTGGTGGCGGTATAACGGTGCTCGGCAGGGATCGGTTCCCCAGGGCTGCCTTGTTGCAGCCGATATTCGACGCAAGAAGCAGCGGAGATGGGCGCCTCAACCAGGGCGGGATCTGACAATTGCCAATGTTTCTCAGGCGCTGCATCGGAGCGATGCTGCTCGCATTCGGCGTCGCCGGCTGCGGGGCCGTTTTCCTGCCGGACGGTGCCGGCACGGCCGTGCCGGTCTCCGAACGGCGTGAATTGCCCGGACGCGTCTATTTGCTGCGCGGCCTGATCGGCGATGTCTTCTCGCTGGGCATGGATGACCTGGCGGCGAAGATTCAAAAGCGCGGCGTGAAGGCGTCGGTGCACGGCGTATCTGCGGCCCGCTTTCTCGCCAACGATATCATCAAGGCCTACCGCAGCGACCGTTCGCTCGCGCCCATCATGTTGATCGGGCATTCGACCGGCGGCGATGAAATCATCACCATGGCCG
>JAEWCJ010000065.1 GCA_023390695.1 Pseudomonadota bacterium
TTATTAGGCAATCGATTGCCTAATCGTGCCATCACCCGGAGGCTTTGGCAAGCCGCAATCGTCAGGACAGATATGCGAAAGCGGAATTTGCTTTCAGAAGAGCTGTGTCAGATTCCGCGTGAACTCGGGGAAGGCTGGCAGAGATCGGCCACGCGGCCGTAACCGGCCACCTGGAGATCGGCGCCTCCCCGCCCTTGTTGATCGCCACGATGACCTCGGAATCCTTCATCCCGGCCATATGCCGGATGGTGCCGGCGATGCCGGCCGCGATGTAGAGTTCGGGCGCCGCCATCTGCCGGTGCGACCGCCCCGCGCGAGGCGTCCTTGGCGGCGCCCGGAACTTATTCAGGCCCGGCATATTTTCCGGCGGTCTGCGGGAACATGGCCTTGACGATCTTCAGACGCGAGACGTCGATCGTCCCGTCCATGTGCAGGAAGATCGCCGCGTCCCGGAACAGCTTCTCGACGCCGAATTCCAGCATCATGCCGTTGCCGCCATGCAGCTCGACGCAATGCTGCGCGACCTTCATGATCTCTTCCGACGCGAAGACCTTCGCCATGTTGCAGATCACGTCGGCATTGGCGCTCTTCCGGTCGACGGCGATCGAGGCCCGCTCCACAAGCGCGCGCACCCCTTCGATGCGGGTCGCCATGTCGGCGAGGCGCAGCGCCACCGCCTGATGCTTGATCAGGATCCGGCCGCCCTGCACGTAGTTCTGGGTGTAGTCCGACGCGACCTCAAAGCAGCGCACGCCAACCCCCAGATTCTTGGCCGCCTGAATGATCTTGCCGGCGCGGAAATAGGTCCCGGCTTTTCGCAGCGCATCGCCTTCCGCCAGCAGATGGTCTTCGGGAATACGCATATCCTCGAAGATCAGTTCGCCGTTATTCATGAAACGGCAGCCGAGCGTCTCGTTGCAGCGGGCGACGGTCAGCCCCGGCGTATCCCTCGGCACCAGGAAGCTGGACGTTCCGTCCAGCATGCCGACCTTCGGGTTGGTATTCGCATAGACGACGTAAAGCCCCGCGTCATATCCATTGGAGATGAACTGCTTGCGGCCGTTGATGACCCATTCGTTGCCCTGCTTGACGGCCCTGGTGTTCATCGCCGCTTCGGGCACGTTATAGGGCAGCCAGCGGTCCGAGGCCCCGCGCGGCTCGGTCAGGCAATGCGCCAGCAGGAATTGCGGATCTTCCAGCAGGCGTCCGAACCATTTCTGCTGCAGATGCTTCGGCGCCAGTTCGCGCAGCAGCACCGCAACCTTCCAGTTCTGGACCAGCTTGTCCGCAAGCCCGGAATCGCCGCGCGCGATCTCCTCCGAGATCAGCGCGAAGGTCTGCACCTCGGTTGCCGGATCGAGCTCGATACCGCCGAATTCCTCCGGAACGCCCAGCGTCCGGATGCCGACATCTTCCGTCCCCTGCAGGATCTCACGCGGAAGCCGCTCGCCCGGAGACATGTCCCATTCGCGTTGCCAATTGTCGCGGATGAAAGGCAGCACGACGTCATCCACAAACCTTCTGCAGCTCTCCTGCATCAGCTTCTGTTCTTCGGTGTGGGTTTCGCTCATCGTGTTCCTCCGGTCGAAAGATTTGCCGCCTAACTACAGGCGGAGGCTGCAGTAACGGAAGCCGCCCGCGCATCGCATAATCGACAGACTCTACCGATTTCCGGACAGAGGCTTGAATCCGTCCGAACCACGCGCTCGACTCCCGGCATCTCCGCCGTTGACTTGAAACCGGTGAGGTGTATAGTTTAGGCAAACGATTGCCTAATATGAGAACAATTCAAGGGAGGATCCGCGCGATGAACCGCATTTCAAAGTTGCTCTGCGCAATCGGCGCATTCGGACTTATCGGGTCGCATGCTGCGGCGCAGACACCAGGCAACGCCGCCCGCGACTATCCATCGCAACTGGTACGCATCGTCGTGCCGTTTTCCGCCGGAAGCCAAACCGACATCCTGGCGCGCGCCTATGCCGAGAAGCTGCAGCAGCGATGGAAGCGCGAAGTCATCGTCGAGAACCGGCCTGGATTGGCCGGAACGGCCAGTGTCGCCAAAGCGCCCAATGACGGGCACACCTTCCTGCTTGTGTCCAACGGTCACACGATCGTCGGTTCGCTCAACACCTCTCTGACATTTGACCCGGTCAAGGATTTCACGCCTGTCGCGCATATCGCGACGATGCCGGGAATCATCGTGGTATCGCCGGAGGCCGGCCCGAAATCCGTTGCCGACCTTGTCGCACTGGCAAAGAGCAAGCCGGCCACGCTCAATTACGCATCGGCCGGTCTCGGCAGCGCATCGAGCATCGGTGCCGAACTCCTCAAATCGGTCGCCCAGATCGACATGGTCCATGTGCCCTATCGCGGCCTGCCCGACGCGCACACGTCGGTGATGCGCAATGACGCGGTTCTGTTCATGACCTTCTTCAGCGCCGGCGGCGATCTCATTCAGGGCGGCAAGCTTCGCCCCATCGCCGTGACCACGACGAAGCGCCTCGCAAACCTGCCGGACGTCCCGACGATGCAGGAAGCCGGGGTGAAGGGCTATTCCTACGATCCGTGGTTCGGCATTCTGGCGCCGGCCGGAACCGATCCGGAAATCCTGCAGAAGGTGAACGTCGCCATTTCCGAGATATCGAAATCGGCGGATCTCCAGCAGACATTCGGGAAGCTGGGCGTCGATCTCATTTCCGCCAGCCGCGAAGATTTCGCAAAGCTGCTGCAGCAGGACACCGAGAGGTTCTCGAAATTGTTCAAGGACGCGAAAAAATAGCGCGTCAGTTCAGCTTCCGGGAGAGACGTCTGCTCCCGGATAGCCCCTCAAGGGACGCACGCTTTGCGGCCGCAGGTTGCGGGACCGAAATTTCACCTCCGGATTCCCGCACCAGGCGGCGCTGCAAAGCCTGCGGCGTCTCTCCCGTCACCCGCCGCAGCATGGCGGAGAATGCGCTCGGCGTATATCCAAGCAGTGAAGCGGTGGCCTTGATGGAAACGCCCTGCACCAGATGCGCCGTGGCGTGGCCGAGCTGAACCAGCTCGCGCCACTCACGGAAGCTGACCCCAAGCTCCCGGTCGAACAGACGCGCAAACGTCTTGGTCGATCCGCCCGCCTCCGCTGCGAACCGGTCGAACGTCGTTCGCAACGACGGGTCCTGGATGACCATGCGGCACAGCCGATGCAATCTCGTGTCCTGCGGCATGGGCACCGGCGACGTCGCGTCTTTGGCCGACCGCAGTTCCTCGAATATGAGCTGCATGGCGAGATTGTCGCGACGGCTGAGCTCGGTCGAACCTTCGACGCTCTTGGCCACAAGGATGAGCTGCCGCAGCAGCGGGCTGATCTCGATCACCTTGCAGTCGATGCGGCGCCAGTCCACGGACGCGTTCATATAGAGCGAGTTGAACTGAACGTCGGTCAGCATGCGCGTCTCGTGAATGCAGCCGGCGGGCAGCCAGACGGCCCGGTTGGCCGGCACGATCCACGATCCCGCGGTCGTCTCGACCGTCATCACCCCGGACGACGCATAGAGCAATTGCGGCCAATCGTGCGAATGCGCGGCCACGAAATGGCCGCGCTTGTATTCGCGAATGACGGACAAAATTGTTTTCGCACTCATGCTTCAACTCGTGCCCAAGGCAGAACCTCACCCCGTCGGCCGCCGGCGCGACCCAGCATAGCGAATGCCTGCCTTCACATGCCGCGACCCGGCGTCGCTGCGCGGCGCGAGCGCAATGAGGCGACGGGATCGCTGCTGCGGACAAATCTACTATGATTGCGCGGCGAAATGAATGTGCGGGCGCCGGCGCACGCGGGCGGTCTTTGCTCCGACGCGACCGAAGCCTCTCAGAAACGCAAATGGCCGGGACAGGCCCGGCCATGATGCGCCGATCGAGGGCGACACGCGTTCAGAACGTTGCGCGCCGTCTATTGCTTCCATGCCGCGAAGGCTTCCGCGAACGCCTTCTCGCCCGGCGTGCCCTTCTCGATCGCGAGAATGGCGCGGCGGTTGTTGGCATAGACGATCGGAATGTCGAACCAGGAGCGCTCCTTCAGGAGCTGGATGTTGCGCTGCAGGTCGGATTCCACCGCCGACAGGCCGATCAGGAAGAAGCCGTTGGTCACCTTCACCGCGAGGCCGGCGAGCGGCGTGCCGCGCGTCTGCTCCGCCTGCTTCATCAGGACGCCGGGCACGTTGTTGATGCTGCCGCCGGAGAAATCCGCCGGCAGATTGAACATGATCTCGATCGTGTGCGAGGCCGGCAGCGTCTGGTCGGTGTTGCGGCGGATCGTCATCGACATGGTGATGCGGCGCTCGGGAATCTCGACATCGGCGCGCACCGCGAGATCGCCCGGCTGGCCGGGACCGGCGGAGACATTCTCCGTGCGCCAGATCGCCGAGCCGATGAAACGCTTGCCCTGCGGATCGTTCGGCTCCTCTTCGTAGAGCACCACGCGCTGCGCCACCGCCGGCACCGCCGCCTGCTCCTTCTGCGCGCCCGGTCCGATGCGGTCGGTGATCTTCGGCCGGCCCTGCTGCGCCGGCGTCTCGGTCTGCTGCGCCTGCTGCTGCGCCGGCGCGCCGCGCAATGCCTGATACAATTCGCCGATGGGGCCGCGCTGCCAGTAGAGAAAACCGATCAGGCCGCCGGCCAGCGCCAGCAGCACCAGCATCTTGATCAGCCCGCCATAGCTGCGCGGTGCGCGCCGCAACGGCGGCGGCGCCTCGTCCTCCTCGCTGGGGCGGCCGCGCACCGGATAATCGTCCGGCTCCTCGAGCTCCTGCAGGGATTCGACCAGATCGGCATCGCGGCGGCGCGGGCGCAGCGCCGCCTCGTCGAGCCGCGGCTGCGCGCGGGTCTCCAGCCGGTCGAAATCATGCGCGGCGGAAATCTCGGCAAAGGGATCGCGC
>JAEWCJ010000097.1 GCA_023390695.1 Pseudomonadota bacterium
CGATGATAGGCCACCACCACGCTCTCTTCCCAATTGGCGTCGCCGTGTGCGATCGATTCCCGGAGGGCTTTCTCATTTGCCCATAGTCGCGCCTTGGTGAGTTCATCGAGATCTGCCTCCGTTGCCGGCGCAACCGAAAAGCCACGCAGGTCGCTCTGCTGCACCAGTCCGTCGCGCAGCAGCCGGTTGAGAGCCTCGCGAATTGGCGACAGGCCGGTTCCGAAGCGTTCGGCCAGTTGCCGGACCCGCAGTTTTTCGCCGGGCGCAAATTCGCCGGTAATGACGGCTCGCCGCAGGGCGTCGAAGACGGCAGAGGTAAGAGTTTCGCCCTGCTTTTGTCCAAGGTCGGGAACGGTCACAATATTGGTCCAAGGTCCCGGGGAAATTGGTGGAAACGTTCGAACAATATCATGATCCAGCATAAATGTTCGAACAAATATTGACAGTCAACAGCGTGGAGTCTTTAGTCGCCCTTCAACCAGGAGAAAGCGCTGAGCCTCGGGCTGGGTGCTTCGTCGGAGCCAAGAAAAGAGAATGACTGACGTGAAGGATGTGGTGGCCGAAGGCGCCCGCGTGCGCCGGCTGGGGGCGGATTTCCGCTGGCCGGGTGGGCAGAAAGTAGCCGTTGTTTTCAATATCGCGTTTGAAGGTTGGTCCGATGGCAAGGCGCCGGGTGTCGGGCCAATGGGCAATCCGCTGCCGGCCGGCACCTTCGATACCAATGCACTGATGTGGGGCCATTACGGTTCCGTACGCGGCATCGAGCGGTTGCTGGACGTGATGAAGCGAACCGGCACGCGCGCCAGCGTGATGACCAGCGGCGTGTTCGGCGAGCGCGCGCCTCATATCGTCAAACGGATCGCAGACGAAGGCCACGAAATCGTCGCGCACGGCTACGGCCAGGAGATCATTCCCGCCAAGCTCACCCTTGAGGAAGACAAGGCCAACATCCAGAAGACGACGGATCTGCTCACGCAGGCGTCCGGTGTCCGCCCGCGCGGCTGGATCAGCCCGCGCGGCACGCCGGCTGCGACAACGGCCAAGCTGCTGCTGGAAGCTGGCTATGCCTGGCAGGGCGACGTGTTCGACGACGACCGGCCCTATGTGCAGGACTTCGGTTCTGGCAAGCTGGTCGCCATCCCGCTCACCATGGAAATCAATGACCTGCCGCATGCAATGCGCTTCGGACGCTCGCCGCGGCAATTCGTCGAGCTCTATGAGGATTTCGTCGCGCACGCCCAGCAGAACGATGAGGCGATCATGATCGACGTGACCGCGCATACGCATTGCTATGGCCGCCCCTACGGTTCATGGGCGTATGAGGAAATCGCGCGCAAGGCGAAAGCCGACAGCAAGGTCTGGATCGCGACGCGTAATGAGATCGCCGATCACGTTCTTTCGGTACTTTGATATTCAGACATCAGGACGCAGAAAATGAAAATCGTCGGATTTGAAGCAGACGGCAAACTCCATCTCGGCGTCGTGCAGGGCGACAGCGTGATCGACCTGCAGGCGGTCGATCCGAAGCTGCCGGGCGACCTCGCCGAGGTGCTGCGGAACACGAATGGCGACCTGTCCTCGCTCGCCGATCTTGCGAAGAAGGCGCCTGCCTCCGCGCATCGTCCGTTTGAAGGCATCAAGTATGCCCTGCCGGTGGCGAAGCCGGGCAAGATCATCTGCCTCGGCTTGAACTACATGGATCACGTCAAGGAAGGCAAATACGCCGACAACATACCGAAATTCCCGACCATCTTCTTCCGCGTGCTGACCTCGCTCGCCGCCCACAAGCAGCCGCTGATCCGTCCGCTGGCATCGGAGACGTTCGACTACGAAGCCGAACTCGTTGCCGTTATCGGCAAGCGCGCCAAGCATGTGAAGAAGGAAGATGCGGCGTCGGTGATTGCTGGCTGGTCCTGTTTCAACGAAGGCTCGATCCGCGAATATCAGCGCCGCACGACGCAGTGGGACATGGGCAAGAACTTCGATCAGACCGGTGGTTTCGGGCCCTGGATGGTTACGGCGGATGAAGTGCCGGCGCTCGGCAAGGGCCTGAAAATCGAAAGCCGCCTGAACGGCAACGTCATGCAGTCGGACAACACCGACAACATGATGTTCCCGGTCGCGGAAACCATTGCCGATATCACGCAAGGCATGACGCTGGAGCCGGGCGATATTCTGGTCACCGGAACGCCTTCAGGCGTCGGCCATGCGCGCAAGCCGCCGGCCTGGATGCGTCACGGCGACACCTGCGAGATCGAGATTGAGGGCGTCGGTCTGCTCAGCAATCCGATTGTCGACGAGAAAATCTGACCCATGGCGCGCAGGGGGCGCCTGCGGGTCCTGGCGATCGCTGTAGCTGCCTTTATGGCTGCGGCGATCGCGCCCTCTTTTGCACAGCAACAGCTTCGGATCGGCATGGGCAATGGCCTTGCCTTCCTGCCGATCTATGTTGCGACCGACCTGAAACTGTTCGAAAAACACGGCAGGGCAAGCGGTCTTTCGTTCAAGCCGATCTTTCGCCGTGTGGCGAATTCTGCGGCGATGCAAGAAGCCTTGCTGGCGGGAACCGTCGATATTGCGCCATTCGGCATCTCTGCATTTTTGCTGGCACGGGAAAAGAGACTTGGTACGCCGCAGGAAATCGTGGCGATATCGGGGTTGACCACGATGCCGCTGGTGCTGGTGAGCAATCGCACCGACGTGGCATCGCTTTCGGATTTCACCTCCAAGGATCGCATTGCGATGCCGTTGCTGTCGGCACCGCAAATGTATTTTCTGCAAATGCAGTCCGAAAAGACTTTCGGTGCCGGGCAGGCCGACAAGCTTCGCAAACAGGTCGTCACCTTGCCGCATGCGCAGGCGATCGAAGCTCTCGACGAGAACAAGAACGGCATTGCCGGCTATTTTGCATCGCCGCCGTTCAGCCAGGCGGTCTTGAAAAATCAGAGATTCCGCAAGGTGCTGACATCGGCAGACGTGGTCGGCGGCAAGGCGTCATTTCTTGTGCTCGTTGCCACAAAGCGCAGCGCCGAGACGCGGCCCAGGCTTGCACAGGCGGTGATCAAGGCGCTGGATGAGGCGGCCGACATCGTGCAGAAGCAGCCGCGCCGTGCTGCGCAGATCTTTCTGAAGTACGAGCCCTCGCGCAGTCTCGATATCCGAACTCTGGAGGCTGTGCTTCATGACCTCAAAGATGATTTTGGCAGCGAGGTGCATGGCATTGATGCTTATGCCGGGTTCATGGGCCGGCAGGGCAAGCTGAAGCGGCCGCCGAAGAGTTGGAAAGACGTCGTTACTCCGCAGCTTGCTGCAATGCCGGGATCCTGAGGTGGTTATGCCGACTATCGACGCCACGCTATTGCAGGATTTCGTCGCCGGTATTTTTGTTCGTATCGGTTGTTCGCCGGCGGAGGGGGCACGCATCGGCAAGTATCTGGTTGGCGCCAATCTCACCGGACACGACAGTCATGGCGTGGCCCGGGTGCCGCGCTATGTGAAATGGAAGCAGGACGGCCTTCTGATCGCGGACCAGGCGGTGAGGCGCGTCGTGGACACGCCGGCGCTCGCCATTCTCGATGGGCAATTCGGTTTCGGACAAACCATCGCGCCGCAGGCGGTGGAGATCGGCATCGAGAAATGCAAGTCCATGGCGCTGTCGGCTGTCGGCCTGCGCCATTCGGGACATGTGGGGCGTGTCGGTGAATGGGCGGAGATGGCGGCGCAAGCCGGTCTGGTTTCCGTCCACTTCGTCAACGTTGCCGGCAGTGTGCTTGTTGCACCGTTCGGCGGCGTCGACCGGCGCTTCTCGACGGCGCCGGTCTGTTTCGGCATTCCTCGATCCGGAGATGATCCGGTCATACTCGACTTCGCAACTTCGCTCGTAGCCGAAGGCAAGCCCCTGGTCGCGAGCCAGGGCGGCAAGCCCTTGCCGCAGGACGCGTTGATCGGACCGGACGGGCGCATGAGCGGAGACCCGCGGCTTCTTTACGGCGACTACAGCACGAGCCTCGCAAGGGATAACACCAAGGGAGAGGGGGCGATCCGCGCGTTCGGCGAGCACAAGGGGTCCGGGCTGGCGCTGATGTGCGAATTGCTCGGCGGCGCTCTGACCGGCAACGGTGCCTCGGCCTTTGAAAAACGGTGGTCGCAGGGCATGTTCTCAGTCTATGTCGATCCGGCCCGGGCCGATCCGGAACAGTTTTTTCCTGCGGAGGTCACGCGGTTTTTGCATTTCGTCAAAAGTGCGGGGCCGGCAAATGCGGATGCCCCCGTTCTGGTGCCCGGCGAGCCGGAATTGCGGACCCGCAAATTACGTCTCGAAAGCGGGATACCGCTACCGCATGACACATTGGCAGCATTGAACGCCGCTGCAAAAAGTGTGGGGTTGGACAAGACCCTGATGTGAGGATTTACCAACCCGCCTGGCAGCGGGGCTGATCACAAAAGGCGCCTATATGACGTCTTCCCATGGCACCCCATCGCGTGTATGCGAAGCGGCCCACAAAATACGACACTATGTCACCAAAGGAGAGGGACCCCATGAATCTGAAGCTTGGATCATACGTGCTGTCAGCCGCGGCGGCTTTGGGCATTGCGGTTGCAGGACTTGCGCCTGCCGCTGCGCAGGAATGGCCGACCCGCACGGTCAAATTCCTCGTGCCTTATGGCCCTGGCGGCGGCACCGATATCGTGTCGCGCATCATCGCACAGCACCTGCAGGAAACGCTCGGCCAGACCTTCGTTGTCGAGAACAAGCCGGGCGCCGGCTCGACGCTCGGTGCCGACACCGTGGCGAAGTCCGACAAGGACGGCTACACGGTGCTCGTGCTCAGCAACGCGCACGCGGTGGCGGGCGCTCTCTACAAGAAGCTGCCTTATGACTCCGTCAAGGACTTCCAGATGGTGTCGCAGATCGGGACCGTTCCGCTGGTGATGGTGGCGGCGCCCGGTTTCGAAAAGGACGTGAAGAGCGCCGTTGCAGCGATCAAGGCCAATCCCGGCAAGTTCAACTACGGTGCTGCCGGCGGCGTTGGAACGACGCAACATTTTGCGGGTGAACTGTTCCGCGTCTTGTCGGGTACCGACATCAAGCACGTCTCCTATCGCACCACTCCGGCGGTGATGACGGCGCTGTTGCAGGACGAAGTACAACTCACTTTCGAACTGCTTCCCGCCGTGCGCTCGCAGATGGAAGCCGGCAACATCAGGGCGCTTGCGGTGACATCGCCGGAACGCAACTCGGCCTTCCCAAATCTGCCGACGCTGGCTGAGGCGGGCGTGCCCGGCTACGACGTGACGAGCTGGTACGGTTTTGCTCTTCCGGCCGGCACGCCGAAGCCTGTGGTCGACAAGTTCACAAAGGCCGTGCATCAGGTGCTCGCGAAGGATGAGGTCAAGCAGGCGATTGCGAAGACCGGGATCGTCGTCAAGACCTCGACCAACGAGGAACTGGCCAAGCACGTTGCTTCGGAGGTCGCCAAGTGGAGCGACCTGATGAAGAAGGCCGGCAT
>JAEWCJ010000152.1 GCA_023390695.1 Pseudomonadota bacterium
CACCGGGATTGAAGGAATCAAGCCCCGTGCCAATTGCGGGCGGAATCAACAAGACCTTGAATTTTCGGACGATTTGCCGCGCACCGGCGCCAGGGCGGAGGACAGCCCGGAACCGCCGCACAAAGAGTCGGCACTTCTGCCTAGGAACTAGGCTGATACGGACGCAAGCCGGGCGGCGCCATTGCGCGCGTTATGAGACCATCAAGACATGTGATTTTCAGGAGCGGCACAAAAAAAGCCCCGGGCACTGAACTGCCCGAGGCTGCCGCCGTTCATCCGAGGCTGTCGCCGTTCATCCGAGGCTGTCGCGTCAGCCGAAACGGAAGCCGCTCACATCTTTTCCGTGCTTCTGCGCCAGCCGCCAGTCCAGCATCAGCAGCCGGTCCTGACCCCAGAACATTTCGCCGTCATAAACGTAGGTCGGGGCGCCGAAGACGCCGATGCGGATCGCTTCCTCGGTATTGGCTTCATATTCCGCCTTCACCGCATCGTCATGCGTCGACTCCAGCAGCGCCTTGCCGTCGAGGCCGCATTCGTTGGCGATCTCGATCAAGGTGGGATGGTCCGCGATATTGCGGTCCTGCACCCAGACGGCGCGCAGGAGCGCGTAGGTCAGCTTGCTCCAGTCGAGCTTCTGCTGCATCGCCGCGATCACGAGATAGCAGGCGCGCCGGTCGGCGACCGGATGGAAGGCCGGTTCCAGGTTGCAGGGAACCTGCAGGATCTCGCTCCAGCGTTTCAGTTCTAGATGGCGGTAAACCTGGCGCTGCTTCGCCCGCTCCTTCAGCGGCAAGCCGCCGGACACCGACCATACCTTCAACAGATCCATCGGCTTGTGGCGGATGGTCAAACCATAACGCTGCGTCAGTTTCTCGAACCGCTTGTGACCGAGATAGGTCCAGGGCGAGGACATGGAGTCGTAATAGTCGATGAAGGTGTCGGTCATGATGTCCCTGAAGCGTGTTGAAGAAAAAAGCCGGGGCGCATGCTCTGCGGCCCCGGCGTCGTAGCGAAGGAAACGTCTGCGATCAATCGATCTTGATGTTGGCCGCTTTCACGATCGGCCACCATTTGTCGATTTCGGCCTTCTGATGCGCGCGCAGGGCTTCCGGCGTCTGCTTGTCCGCCGGCGGGATCACCTGGCCCAGCGCCGCGAGCTTCGCACGCACGGCGGGATCGGCAAGCGCGTCCTTCACCGCGCTGTTGAGCCTGGCGATCACGTCCTTCGGCGTTCCCTTCGGCGCCCAGAGGCCGAACCAGATCGAGACATGCAGATTCGGCAGGCCGGCTTCGTCCACGGTCGGAATGTCCGGCGCCTGCGGCAGGCGTGTCGGCGAGGTGACGGCGAAGGCCTTGATCTTGCCTTCCTTCACGTGCGGCAGCGCGTTCGAGACATGATCGAACATGAAGTCGATATTGCCGGCGAGCAGATCCTGCAATGCGGGCGCGGCGCCGCGATAGGGAATGTAGTTCAGCTTGGTGCCGGTGCTGTTCTCGAAATAGACGCCGGCGACATGCGCGGCGCTGCCTGCGCCGATGCTGCCGACCGAAATCTTGTTCTGGTTGGCCTTCACCCAGGGCAGGAATTCCTTGAGGTCCTTGGCGGGTACGTCGTTCTTGGCAACCAGCAGCATCGGATAGCTGGTGAGCAGGGCGACCGGTTCGAGATCGGTGAGGAGATCGAAATTCAGCGGATACACCGCGCCGTTGATGACGTGCGTGCTCCAGTGGCCGAAGCTGAGGGTATAGCCGTCGCCCGGTGCGCGCGCGACGCGACCGACGCCGATGGTGCCGGCCGCACCGGTGACGTTCTCGACCAGCACCGATTGTCCGAGGCTTTCCCGCATGCGTTCGCCCAGCGTGCGGATCAGGGCGTCGGTGGGACCGCCGGCCGAGAACGGCACGATGACGGTGACCGGCCGTTCCGGGAAATCCTTGGCGGCGGCAGGGCCGAAGCTGGTGACAAACAGGGCTGTTGCGAGCGCAACGCCGGACAAGAGACGATTCATTTTCGTGACCTTTGTTGACGGCGCCGGGTTCGGCGAAGCCGGAAGCGCCTTGCGGCCTATAGAATATTTTTGTTTTTGCGGCGCAATATCACGAGTAAAATAAGAAAATATCATTCGTCTCTGAGAGTAAACGCAGTATTTTGTTCTTAATTTGAGGGTTTTGAGGCAAGGGCCGCCTGCAGGCGCGGCCTCGGCAGTGGGGCCGCCGCCAGCTTGTGTGCGCCGCACTATCCCGCCGGGGCGTCTTCTGTGCCTGAAAGACCCCGGCGTAGCGGTTGCTGCCGGTTACAGCGCGTCCTTGTCGGTTTCCCCGGTCCGGATGCGCACCGCCTGCTGGATGGGCGTGACGAAGATTTTTCCGTCGCCGATCTGTCCGGTCTTGGCCGCCGACACGATGGCGTTCACGACCGCGTCGGCCTGATCCGCGTCCACTGCGATCTCGATGCGCAGCTTGGGCAGGAAATTCACGACATATTCGGCGCCGCGATACATCTCGGTATGCCCTTTCTGGCGGCCATAGCCTTTGACTTCGGTGACGGTCATGCCGTGAATGCCGATCGCATTCAGCGCATCCCGGACCGCTTCGAGCTTGAAGGGCTTGATGACGGCAATGACGAGTTTCATGGGCGCATCCCCGCTTGTCCGCCTCGATTATGCAGCACCAGTTCGTCAAAAAAGCAGCGCGTGCGCAAGATGCGGCCGCGCACGCTCAGTTTCGATCCGGAGCCGGCAGGGGATCCGGCCATTGCTTCGGAGTCTGCGTGCGTTCCCGCACCAGCCCCTCCTGCACGACGGAGGCCACC
>JAEWCJ010000173.1 GCA_023390695.1 Pseudomonadota bacterium
CCTGCCGCCGCCCGAAAAACGCAACGACAACGCCCGGCCCGAACACGACCCACTCGATATCGTCGTCCAGAAAGGGGGCAAGGCGCCCGGCATCGCGCGACGTCATGGCGTCGCAAAAGGCGTGGACGAAGCCACGCGCGGCCTCTTGGGGCATGATCGGACTCCGGAAATGGATGTTCGGACGGCCCTATGACCCCGGACGCCGTCGCCCCGGATGTGCCACCGCATTTCAAATTAAATTTGAAATGTCTGTACACCTCTCACGCGCAGGCGAGAAACGAAATTGCTGCATAGCAACAATTCTATGTTGCATAGCAGCAAAATGCACGCGCGCCAGATATCCGCAAGGCTTGGCCGGGACTGGCGCCCGTTGAGCAACTATCTGGGCTCCGTCGGCGTTAGGGAATGCGGAGGCGCCAATGCTTGTAGACCCCCTGACATTTGCGCTGGCTGGCCATTTCCTCGTCGCCGCGGCCGACAAGGTGCCGGTATTGAATCTGGAGCCGAGCTGTCGCGGGGCGGCACAGGTCGCCGTGCCGAAAGCCGACGGCCAGATGCCGAGCGCGGCCGAGATGCGGCAGACCTGCATGGAGAAAGAGCAGGCCGCGCGGGACGAACTGGCCAAGCAATGGACGAATTTTACCGGCGATCACCGCGCCAGTTGCATCCGCTCGACCGCGGCGGGTGGAATCCCGAGCTATATCGAATTGCTGACCTGCCTTGAGATCGCCGACCAGGCCCGCAAGCTGCCGGACGAACCGATGCGCGGCACGACCGGTATGGGCGGCGGGCGCAAGCAACGCTGATCCATCGCAAGGAATTTTGTCTGGCGTGCTGGCCTTGGCCGGCGTGTCGGCGCATGCGCATGGCATGAACATCCAGTCAGCTTAAAGTCGCAAATCAAAGTCTAAACATTTGTTTAACAACGTGAAATTACTGTAACTCACGTCGCTGCCGCATTTCCTCGCATAAGCTCTCATGTGTGGGAGGGACCCACAAATGTGAGGAGACGAGCATGCGAAAACTGACCTTCATTGTTGCCGCCCTGGGCGCGCTGGCGATCACTGCGCCGGCCATGGCGGCCGGTCCCGCGAACGACCGGGTCCAGACCCAGCAGACCAAGGCATCGCATACGAAGCAGGCCGACGAGTTCAGCGCCAGCCGTCGCCATGCGCAGCGCCACCGGCACTGGCGCGGTCACCGGCATGGACACCGGCACTGGCATCGGCCGCATTACCGTCCGTATTATTACGGCGGCGTGAACCGTTGCCGTTCGGTCTGGAATCCGCATCGCGGATGGGTGCGCGTCTGCCGTTGGTAAACAGCGTATTCAGGACGATGACAGGAATGGCCCCGGAAACGGGGCCATTTTTGCTAGAAGGGTCTGGAAACCCGCCGGCGAGCAACTGGAAACCGGCTGTTCCGACTCGAAATCCCCGGCGGCACCTCGTTTTTGACGCGATGTCACCCCATATAGGAAGGGCATTTGGGGAGGGTTGAGGGGCCGCGCGAGGCGGCCTTTGTTGTTTCGCAGGCGCGGCTTGGGTGAGCCGGCGCGAGTGCAGGGAGAAAATGAATGTCGCAATCCGTAGCAGTTCCGTCCGCAGGCGTGCCCCGGCGTATCGGCAGTTTCGATTACAACGCTCCGGCCGAACTGTTCCCGAGCCGCAGCCGCCGCGCCCGCGGCCCGGTCGCGTACAAGCGTTTTCCCAGCGCCGCGGAAGCGCTGCGTTATGCCATCGAGGTGCTGCCGGCGAGCGGCCTGCTCGGTGCCACGCTGGAAGTGAACGAGGTCCGTTTCGGCCACCTCGAAATCCGCGCCCTCTATGACGACGCCGGCTATCCGCTGCCGCGCCAGAAGGCGGCCAGCTAGCTGCTGCCGCCCTTTTTGCCTGACATCTGCGCGGCCTTGTAGGCCGAGAGCTGCTTGACCTTGTCCTTGTCCGCTTTCGGTTTCTTCTTTTCCTTCGACGGCTTGTCCTGACTCTTGCCCATGACGATTCTCCTGTCGGTGCCGTTGCGATCGGCAGCGGGCGACGTGCCGCGCGCCGCTTGGCCTGACCGAGGGCCAGCTTAGCACCGATTGACGGATCCGGACGACGGCAAAGACGGGTAGCCGTTATGGCCGGCGGCTTCATACTCCGATAATCTTCCCGCGACATGATCGCGGCCAACCCGGAGATGCGTCATGGCCATGCCCGTTTTGCCTTTGCTGCTGCTGCCGCTTGCGGTCGCAGTGTCCGACACCGTGCCCAATTTCAATGTCGAGCCGAGCTGCCGCGGCGGGCTCACCAATCCCGGCGACAATGCGCGCTACCAGCAATGCCTGAAGGAAGAGGCGGATGCGAAGGCGACGCTCGCCGCCGGCTGGTCGAAATATCCGGCCGCAGACCGTGAATCCTGCGGCGCCACCGCGCGCATGGGTACGCCGAGCTATGTCGAGATGCTGACCTGCCTGCAGATGGACGCCGATCTGCGCAAGATGAAATACAAGCCGAAGTAACCTCGTCACCAGTTCGGATTGTCATCGCCCGCGCCCGATCTCGGGTTTGCCCGAGACCGGTTCCTGGGAGCGCACAAGTCGGCGAATGCCGACGTGTGTCTGGCGACCCGTCATCACGATCATGGTTGGTTTGACCGGATGCCTCGCTTCCGCGGAGGGCCGCGACCTGACGCACAGGTGCGCGCCACGGGAATTCCCCGTCTCTTGCGGTTTTCATCTACAATCAGACATCCGCGTCCGGGAGAGGCCCGTCATGCTGCGATTGCTTTGCGCCGTGCTTGTCACGGCAGGCGCCGTCGTCTCTCATCCCGCGGCCGCGCAACCGAAAGGAATGTCCGTGTCCGTCTCCGCCGATGTACTGAAGGATCTCGCCCCCACCGGTAAATTGCGCGCCGCGATGAATTACGGCAACGGCGTGCTGGCGCAGCGCGGCCCGGGCGAGCAGGAGCCGAAGGGCGTTTCCGCCGATCTGGCGCGCGAACTCGCCAGGCGCCTCGGCGTGCCGGTGCAGTTCGCCGGCTTCGACGCCGCCGGCAAGGTGTTCGAGGCGCTGAAGGCGGCCGATGCCGATCCGCAGAAATGGGACGTCGCCTTCCTCGCCATCGAGCCGGTGCGCGCCGCCGAGATCGCCTTCACCCCGCCCTATGTGCTGATCGAGGGCACCTACATGGTGCGCAGGGATTCGCCGCTGCACAGCGTCGGCGATGTCGACCGCGCTGGCATCCGCATCGCGGTCGGGCCGAATTCCGCCTACGATCTCTATCTCACACGTACGCTGAAACACGCGCAGCTCGTGCGCGCCGAGAAGGGCGGCGGCGAGGCGATGATCCGGCTGTTCCTGCGCGACAATCTCGAGGCGGCCGCCGGCGTGCGCCAGCCGCTCGAGGATTATGCGAAGACCGATCCCGGTGTGCGGGTGATGAGCGACCGCTTCATGGAGATCCGCCAGGCCATGGGCACGCCGCAGGGCCGCGCCGCCGGCGCCGCGTATCTGAAAACCTTCATCGAGGAGATGAAGGCCACCGGCGTCATCGCCGCGGCGCTCGCGAAGAGCGGCCAGCAGGCGACGGTCGCGCCGGCGGAGCAGTAACAGCCTCTGTCATCGTCATTGCCGGGCTTGACCCGGCAATCCCGTGGCGCGCCGGGGCCTAGTGTGCCGTCACGCTTTCCGCTTCGCTTTCTCTGCACATGCCGGCGAGCTGCGCGCGGAATTCCGGCGTGTCCTGATGCCCGTGCACGGCGACGGCGTGCTGCACCGCCGCCTCCACCAGTTCGTCCTTGCTGTCGGCGGAGATCGCCACCGTGCAGTTCTGCGCGCTCGGATAATTCCGGCAATCGATGGTCAGGCGTGTCATGAACGCCTCCTGCCTGTCGGGTGAGGCGCACAGTCTGCGCCCGCGCGCGCGGCGGGGCAACGGTGGCGCCATCACAGGAGCGCGACTTTACCCTCCCCTGGAGGGGGAGGGTCGCCGCGAGCGTCGGCGAGCGGCGGGGTGGGGTGAACTAGTCAATTCGCAAATAGGCTTCGGCTTGCTGTCGCGTCGGAAATGTCCAAAGCTCGCGGTAATCGGGATCGTGTTCCGCTGTCTCTGGCGACCACAGCACGACAAAGACCCCGTCACGCTGCTGGATGATGTTTGTGAGATCATCGCTTTCACTGGGCGACATATGCCGCGCTCCGCAATGCGGGCAGTCGTCGTCGCACATGCAGGACCATTCGTCGGTCCAGTCACGACCGCAGCGATCACACTCATAATGATTGAGGAACCACGCCATTTGCTCCTCCGTGTTTGGAGCCGTTGGCCAGCACTTCAATATTGCAGCATGTCAGTCTGAGGATCGCAAGCGGTAGGTGCCGCGGCCCACAAAATCCAGATAACCCTTGTCGCGCAGAAACTGAAGCTGTTGCCGGATTTTAGGTTTGACGTTCTGGTTGTTGGGATAGATGCCGCTCAGTCTTGTTTCAAAGGCGTAGACATCTTCCAGATCGAACTCGGACTTGCCGATCAGCTCGACGCATTTCATGACCTCGAGCAGCCAGCCTTTGGCGGCTGCGCTCTCATCGCGGAGGAAGAGTGTCCGCTGCCATTGCGACAGGACATGCTTTTTTTCGACTGGCGCGCTGTTGCGAACAAAGAAAATTTTGCCGGATTCCGGAATCTGATTGAGCAGGATGTTGCAGCCAATCCAGCCCGCGCGCTGTGCGGTGTCTGCCAGAGGCTTCCGCTTTTGCAGAATTTCAGGAATGAAGAAGTGCTTGGGAACGACAAACAGATCAACAACGCCCATCGCCTTCAGGCTGTAGTTCATGAACAGGAAATTGGGATTGTTGCTGGCCACGATGCGCTCGCGCATCTTGCCGTAAGCGCCATCGACTACTTTCGTGCCGAATTTGGTCTTCTGGCTCTTGAGTTCAAATTCTTCTTTGCAGGCCGAGCAAAGAAAATCAGCGACGGGTTGGTTGTTAGGAAATTTGTCGAGTTTCAAGCTTCCGCAATTCGGGCAATAAAGAGATTTCTCGACCCATTTCTCGGTCCAGAAACGGGCGCTCTGCGAGCCGCTGTCGTAGGGAGATTGGGATTCTTCAAAGCCGAGTTTCATGGAGCCCAAGAACGCTAACCTCAGTCGTGCGTTCTTAATAACAATCCATTAAGAGCTGCATAACGTGCGTCATTGCCGGGCTTGTCCCGGCAATTCCGATCAGGAGCGCAATGCCTTCCCAAGCGGGATGCCCGGGTCAAGCCCGGGCATAACGATGAGGAAGTTTCGAAGGCTTTACAGAGCAGAGTAGATTGCCGCGCCAGCGCCCGTCGAATGCGCGTTTGCTCATCGCCTCACTTCCGCATCTCTTTCGGAAAGCGCGCGCCGACCCATCGCTTGCCGTCCTTGGCGAAGTTGAAGCCGCCAGAGCGGGGATGCTCGCGGCTCTGCACAGCGTACTCCGAGTCTTCGGCAATGGCGGTCTTGAGCGATGACTTGACCGCCTGACGGTCACGCCGATGCGCTTTCGCCTTGTCGTCCTTTTCGGACTCGGCGGTCGTGATGCCGATGATGGGTGTTTTGCGGAATGAGCGTGACATGCGGCGGCTATAGCATGTTTGGCTCAAAACGTGGATGCCCGGGTCAAGCCCGGGCATGACGACGGAGATTAGGGGTCGACGATGACGTTCACCGCCCCCGTTTCTTGAACCCGCCCCGTTGCCCCGGCTTGCCGGCGGGCGAGCGCGGGCCTTCGCCCTTTTTCGTACCTGTCGTGCCTTCGGCACTCCGCGCGCCCGCCGGAATAGCCTCGACGCCCGGTCCCATGGAATCCAGATCGGGCTTGCGTGGCCCTTTGCGGCCCGGCCGGTCGGGCAGCACCTCATGATACGAGGCGATGCCCATTTCATCGAGCGCGGGTTTGTGGGGGCGGGTGTGCGATGCGCCGCGCCCGCGGCCTTGCCCCTCACCCCGACCCTCTCCCCGCAGGCGGGGAGAGGGAGAAGTGGAGGCATTCCGCGTCGTCGGATTGTCGTTCACCGCCAGCTCGGTCTCGCGCAGGCGCTTGAGTTCGTCGCGCAGGCGTGCGGCCTCCTCGAATTCGAGATCGGCGGCGGCGGCGCGCATGCGCGCCTCCAGATCGGCCAGCACCGTCTCGAAATTATGCCCGATGGTCGCAGCATCCGCGAACTCCCCGATGCCGTCATTGGTCGCCACCAGCACGTGGTCGCGCTCATAGACGCTGTCGAGAATGTCGGCGATGTTCTTCTTGATCGAGGCCGGCGTGATGCCGTGCTCCCTGTTGTACGCCTCCTGCTTCTCGCGGCGGCGGTTGGTCTCCGCCATCGCGCGCTCCATCGAGCCGGTGACGTGATCGGCATAGAGGATGACGCGGCCGTCCACGTTGCGCGCGGCGCGGCCGATGGTCTGGATCAGCGAGGTCTCGCTGCGCAGGAAGCCTTCCTTGTCGGCGTCGAGAATCGCGACCAGCGCGCATTCGGGAATGTCGAGGCCCTCGCGCAGCAAATTGATGCCGACCAGCGCGTCGAAGGCGCCGAGCCGCAGGTCGCGGATGATCTCGATACGCTCGATGGTGTCGATGTCCGAATGCATGTAGCGCACGCGGATGCCCTGCTCGTGCAGATATTCGGTGAGGTCCTCCGCCATGCGCTTGGTCAGCACGGTGATCATCGAGCGGTAGCCCTTCTGCGCGGTGGCGCGCACCTCGCCGACGAGATCGTCCACCTGCGTGCGCGCGGGGCGCACGTCGACGGGCGGGTCGATCAGGCCGGTGGGGCGGATCACCTGTTCGGCGAACACGCCGCCCGACTGCTCCAGCTCCCATGAGCTCGGCGTCGCGGACACGGCGATGGTCTGCGGACGCATCGCGTCCCATTCCTCGAAGCGCAGCGGCCGGTTGTCCATGCAGGAGGGCAGGCGGAAGCCGTATTCCGCCAGCGTCGCCTTGCGGCGGAAGTCGCCTTTGAACATGGCGCCGATCTGCGGAATGGTGACGTGGCTTTCGTCCGCGAAGATCAGCGCGTTGTCCGGCACATATTCGAACAGGGTGGGCGGCGGCTCGCCGGGCTTGCGGCCGGTGAGATAGCGCGAATAATTCTCGATGCCGGCGCAGGAGCCGGTCGCTTCCATCATTTCGAGGTCGAAGGTGGTGCGCTGCTCCAGCCGCTGCGCTTCCAGGAGGCGCCCGGCATTGGTGAGCTGCTCCAGCCGCCATTTCAGCTCGGCCTTGATGCTTTGCATCGCCTGGATCAGTGTCGGGCGCGGCGTCACATAGTGCGAATTGGCGTAGATCTTCACGAATTTGAGTTCGTCGGTGTCGCGGCCGGTGAGCGGATCGAACTCGACGATCTTCTCCACCTCGTCGCCGAACAGCGCCACCCGCCAGGCGCGGTCCTCATAGTGCGGCGGGAAGATGTCGAAGGTGTCGCCGCGCACGCGGAAGGTGCCGCGCGCGAAATCCGCGAGGCTGCGCTTGTATTGCAGGGCGACGAGGTCGGCTATGAGCTGGCGCTGGTCGATGCGGTCGCCCTTCTTGATCGAGAAGGTCATCGCCGAATAGGTCTCGACCGAGCCGATACCGTAGATGCAGGACACCGAGGCGACGATGATCACGTCGTCGCGTTCGAGCAGCGCGCGCGTTGCCGAATGGCGCATGCGGTCGATCTGCTCGTTGATGGAGGAGTCTTTTTCTATGTAGGTGTCGGTGCGCGGGACGTAGGCTTCCGGCTGGTAATAGTCGTAGTAACTGACGAAATACTCCACCGCGTTGTCCGGGAAGAAGCTCTTGAACTCGCCATAGAGCTGCGCCGCAAGTGTCTTGTTGGGCGCGAGAATCAGCGCCGGGCGCTGCGTCGCCTCGATCACCTTGGCCATGGTGTAGGTTTTTCCGGAGCCGGTTACTCCAAGAAGAACCTGCGTCCTCTCGCCGAGCTTCGCACCTTCTACGAGCGTTAAAATGGCGCTGGGCTGGTCGCCTTTCGGCTCGTAGTCCGATTTGATCACCAGGGGTTGGCCGCCTTCGGACTTTTCCGGCCGCTCCGGCCGGTGCGGCGACCAGGCGATAACCCCTTGAAATTCCTCGCGTCCTTCGCGCAGCAGCTTTTCCAGCGCGGCGTTGGAGGCGGCGGCGCCGGTGACCCCGCGGCCGAAATCGACCTCGTCGTCGCGCTGTTCCGCCCTTTTTCCGACCTTCGATCCGGGCAGTTCGGCGTCTTCCGCGACTTCCAATCCCAGCTCTTTCGCCAGCACCGGATCCAGCCCGGAAATCGGCGAGCCCTCGAACGGCGCTCGCGCGACATAGCCGCTCTGCGATTTCTCCTTGAACCCCTGAGGGGTCGAGCTGCGCGCGGTGTGCTCGGCGGCGCGGTCGGCACGCCGGTCGAAGGAATTGTCCACCGGCGGCTGCAAATTGAAGCTCTGGCCGGTGCCGGAACCGATGCCGGCGCGGCCCTTGGCAATGCCCGGATTCAGCAGGTTATCCAGCGCCGGATCATGCGCCGGCGCCGCCGGCCGATGCGCCTTGGCGCGGGTGGGTTTCGCGTAATCTTTGGGTTTTTTCGGAGGGGTCTTGGCCATCGCCCGCAATATGGGCGGAGTCGTGTGG
>JAEWCJ010000175.1 GCA_023390695.1 Pseudomonadota bacterium
TTGCCGTCGGCGGCGCGGCCGCCGAAGGTCAGCGGCGGCAATCGCGGGGCCGCCAGCATCACCGGACACCAGACGACGAGCAGCAATCCCAGCATCGCCTTGAACAGGTTGGCGTCCAGCAGCGGCAGCAGGACCAGGCCGATGGGAATTCCGATGACGCCGCCGAGCAGGAACGGCAGCAGCAATTTGCGGTCGAAGCCGCGGCGGACCGCCAGCGCGCCCACGATCTGCCCGGTCAGCGCCCCGAACACGGCCAGAACCGCGGCGAGATGCGGATCGACCGTCCACGCCCAGATCGACATGGCGACGAGCGAGAAGGCGAAGCCCGACAGGCCCTGCACGAACCCGGCAACGACGGCGCCGAGCGCGACGCTGAGGTAAAGCGGGTCCACGTCAGCCCGGCATGGCAATCAATACGACAAGATGTGTCACGGCTTGATGATCGCCTTTCCCATCACCTTGCGTGCGGCGAGGTCCTTCAGCGCCTGCGGCGTGTCGCGCAGCGGATAGGTCGCGTGCACATGCATGGACAGCTTGCCGTCCATCGCCCAGCGCGCGATCTGCTTCATGTTCTGCGCCTGCGCCTGCGGGAAGCGTTCGGTGAAAACGCCCCAGGTGACGCCGACGATGGCGCAGCTTTTCAGCAGCGGCAGATTGAGCGGGATTTTCGGAATCTCGCCGGCGGCGAAGCCGATCACCAGATGCCGGCCGCCCCAGCCGAGCGCGCGCAAGGCCGGCTCCGAATAGGCGCCGCCGATCGGATCGTAGACGACGTCGATGCCGCGTTCGCCGCCCAGCCGCTTCAGTTCCGCCTTCAGATCCTGCATCGAATAATTGATCGTCTCGTCGGCGCCGTGCCGGCGCGCGAATGCGCATTTCTCGTCGCTCGAGGCGCAGGCGATGACGCGCGCGCCCAGCAACTTGCCGATCTCCACCGCGGCGAGGCCGGTGCCGCCGGCGGCGCCGAGCACCGCCAGCGTCTCGCCCGCCTGCAGATGCCCGCGGTCATGCAGTCCGTAATAGGTGGTGCCGTAGATCACGCTCAGCCCGGCGGCGCGCTCGAAATCGAGACCGTCGGGGATCGGCACCAGCTTCTCGATCTTCACCGCGATGCGTTCGCGCGCGGCGCCATAGCGCGTGAAGCCCATCACGCGATCGCCCGGCCTGAAGGCGGTGACACCGGGGCCGACGCTCGCCACCGTGCCGGCAAATTCCGCGCCCGGCGAAAACGGATGCGCCGGCTTTACCTGGTATTTGTCGGCGATGATCAGGGTGTCGAAAAAGTTCAAGGCCGCCGCCGCGATGTTCACGACGGCCTCGCCCGGGCCGGCGACCGGATCTGGAATGTCGGTGAAGTGCAGGTCGTCGGGCGTGCCCGGCTGGGTACAGAGGATGGCTTTCATGGTGGACATCTCTAGCGTGCGATCGGCCGAAGGCGCGAACGGTTTTGCGTTCGCGCCCGCGTTAACTTATTACAGGGGCAAATCATCGGCGGGGAAGTGATTCCATCTCGCCAGACCATGTGCTGGCTCGGAAGTGGGGCTGCGGCAATGTGGAGTGGGCGTCGCCCTTACATTGCCGGTTTTGGACGAATATTCGCCGCAGGGGCCGCTTCGGCTGACGCCGAATCGAGAGGTGCGAGCACAATGACTTTATTCCGGACGATTCCGACCTTCCTGGCCACGTTGGGGGCGCTCGTGGCGTTTGCGCCGGCCGCCTTCGCACAGGCGTCGCCCACGGCGGGCGCGCAATTGCTCGGCCAGTATGGCGACTGGGGCGCCTATACGGCGTCGCCCGGTGGCCGGAAAGTCTGCTTCGCCCTCGCCAAGCCGACCTCCTCGGCGACCAATCCGCCGAACCGCCCGCGCGATCCGGCCTGGCTGTTTGTGTCCACCCGCCCGGCCGAGAAGGTGCGGGAAGAGGTCTCCGTCATCATCGGCTATCCGTTGAAGCCCAATTCCGACGCCGAGATCGAGGTCGGCGGCGCCAGCTTCGCCATGTACACGCAGAATGACGGCGCCTGGGTGAAGAACGCGGCGGAAGAGGCGCGGCTGGTCGATGCCTTGCGCAAGGGCGCCGATGCGACCGTGAAGGGTGAATCCAGCCGCGGCACCAAGACCACCGACGTGTTCTCGCTCAAGGGCATTTCCCAGGCGCTCGACCGCGTCGGCCAGGAGTGCCGGTAACCAGGAAACGGTCGTCCCGGCCAAGCGAGCATTAGCGAGCGAGAGCCGGGACCCATAATCCCTGGAGTTCCGTGATCGAGAGACCGGTGGTTATGGGTTCCGGCTCTCGCACGCAGTGTACGCAGGCGGCGTACACTCGGCTGCGGTGCTCGGCCGGAACGACCCGTGATTATTGGGCGTGTAAACCCCATCTATGCTAGGACCGCGCTTTAATCGTCCCACAGCACCAATGACCGCCTCTGAAACTATAGCTCTGCTCGAAAAAACCCCGCTGGAGCGCTACGTCGCCCCGGACAAGCCGTCGCTGATCGGCGCCTCGCGCACCGAGCTGGCGGCGATGCTGGGTGGTATCGGGGTCCCCGAGCGCGCGCAGAAGATGCGCGCGCAGCAGATCTGGCACTGGCTGTATGTGCGCGGCGCGCGCGATTTCAGCGACATGACCTCGGTGTCGAAGGATCTGCGTGCCGATCTCGACCGGCATTTCACGCTCGACCGTCCGGAGATCGTCGCCGAGCAGATCTCCAATGACGGCACCCGCAAATGGCTGCTGCGCCTGCCCTCCGGCACACAGGGCGAGCGCCCGCATGAAGTCGAGTGCGTCTATATCCCGGAAAGCGATCGCGGCACGCTCTGCGTTTCCAGCCAGGTCGGCTGCACGCTGAACTGCTCCTTCTGCCACACCGGTACGCAGCGCTTGGTGCGCAACCTCACGCCCGGCGAGATCGTCGGGCAGATCATGGTGGCGCGCGATCGGCTCGGCGATTTCCTCGGACAGGAACACGCGAAAGGCCCGGGCCTGCCGACCGAGGGCGACCGCTTCGTCTCCAACATCGTCATGATGGGCATGGGCGAGCCGCTCTATAATTTCGAGGCGGTGCGCGACGCGCTGCTCGTCGCCAGCGACGGCGAAGGCCTGTCGCTGTCGCGCCGCCGCATCACGCTCTCCACCTCCGGCGTCGTGCCGAACATTGCGCGCACCGGCGAGGAGATCGCCTGCATGCTGGCGATCTCGCTGCATGCGGTGCGCGACGACCTGCGCAACGAACTCGTGCCGCTCAACCGCAAATTCCCGATCAGGGACTTGCTCGACGCCTGCCGCAATTATCCCGGTGCCTCGAATGCGCGCCGCATCACCTTCGAATACGTGATGCTGAAGGGCGTCAACGATTCACTCGCCGACGCGAAGGAGCTGGTGCGGCTGCTGAAGGGCATTCCCGCCAAGATCAATCTCATCCCGTTCAATCCCTGGCCCGGCACCAAATATGAGTGCTCGGACTGGGAGCAGATCGAGAAATTCTCCGAAGTCGTGTTCAACGCCGGCTATGCCTCGCCGGTGCGCACCCCGCGCGGGCGCGACATCCTCGCCGCCTGCGGCCAGCTCAAGAGCGCGACCGAGAAGCTCTCGGCGCGCGAGCGCATGGCTTTGCGCGCCATGGCGATGACGGACTGATCTCTCTGTCGTCCCCGCGCCCGATCCCGGGTTTACCCGAGATCGGATTTGCATTTCACAAGTCGGCTAAAGCCGACTTGTGATCGGGGACTCATAGCCACACTGCTATCGAGGTGATTATGGGTTCCCGCTTGCGCGGGAACGACTCGGAGAAAGTGACAAGCGCCGGCTTCAGCGAAGAGTTTTCAGCCAGGGTCTCAGGATGAGGCCGAGTGAGTGCAGAGCGGGGCTGAAAGTCCGGCCTTGCCGAACATCGAATCTCTGTGATTATGCGTCCGGGTGTCGCAGGCCGTGGGCTTGGCGCAGTCTGCGCCGTCCGGCCGGAACCACGGATTTCAACATGTCTCTTTTCTTCCGCCTCATCGTCATTTTCTTCGCGCTGATGATTTCCATCCTGGCCGCCGGATTGGCGCTCGCGGTCGGCGTGATGCTGCCGGATGTGGTCACGGTCTCCACCGATCCGATCGAGCATTTCGCGTTCTTCTTCGTCAGCTTCTTCACCACCAGTCTGGTCGGCGCCTATGCCTTCCTGCCGGCGCTGGCGTTGATCGCGGTCGCCGAGACGTTCGATATCCGCTCGATCTTCTATTACGCGCTGGCCGGCGCCGCGATCGGGCTCTTCGCCTATTTCGGCTCCAACCTCGCGGTCGAGCTCGAGGAAACCACGGATCTGCCGCCGGTGGCCTTCGGGCTGCAGCTTGTCGCCGCCTCCGGCATCATCGCCGGCTTTGTCTATTGGCTGCTCGCGGGCCGCAGGGCCGGGCGCTGGAAATCGCCGGTCGAGAAGCTGCTGGACGAATCCTGACTGGCTTGTCGCCCGGATGAAGCGCAGCGTAATCCGG
>JAEWCJ010000281.1 GCA_023390695.1 Pseudomonadota bacterium
GGGTCCTTCAGCGCTTCATTGATGTGCTTGTTGAGCAGATCGATGATCGGACGTGGCGTGCCCTTCGGCGCCGACACGCCGAACCAGGCGCTGGCCTCATAGCCCTTCACCGTGTCGGAAACGGTCGGAATATCCGGCAACGCCTCCGAACGCACCTCCGTCGTCACCGCAAGCGGGCGAAGCTTGCCGGCCCGGATATGCTCGATCGATGCCGGCAGGTTGTCGAACATCACCTGCACCTGCCCGCCGATCAGATCGGTGAGCGCCGGTGCGGAGCCGCGATAAGGCACGTGCGTCATTTTCAGGCCGGTCATCGCCATGAACAATTCACCCGACAGATGGATGGATGTTCCGTTGCCCGAGGATGCCAGGTTCACCTTCGCCGGATCCTTCTTCGCATATGCGATGAATTCTGCCACCGTCTTGGCCGGTACGCTGGGATTGACCACCATCACGTTCGGCACGCGGATGAATCCTGCAACCGGCTCGGTGTCGCGGATGAAATTGAAGTTCAGCTTCTTGTAGAGAGAGGCGTTGATGCCGTTCGCCGGATTTGTGAGCAGGATCGTGTAACCGTCCGGCGGCGACTTGATGACCGCCTCGGTGCCGAGATTGTTGCCGGCGCCGGGCCTGTTCTCGATCACGAATTGCTGGCCGAGTTTCTTGGACAGATAATCACCGAACAGCCGCGCCAGGATGTCGGTTGCGCCGCCGGCCGGATATCCGACGATCCAGCGCACCGGCCGATTGGGATAATCGTTGGCGTGAACAGGTGCAGCAAACACCGATGCGGCAATCGCCGCAGACACAGTGATACCCAAAAGTCTAACGATTTTCATTGCTAACCTCCCTACCCCGTCTTTGCGGGTTGCCATTACGTTACGCGGCGGGCGGCCCTGCCTACAAGCGCCACGTGCAAGCACCGGCGCTCTTTGTTTTCGCAGTTCTGGGCCGTGGATCATCACGCCGGGATCATACGGGGCCAACTGCCGCCGCACCCTCGGTGCCCGCGTGTTGCGAATCAGCCGGGGCGTGCCGTAAAAATGCAAGAATCATGACGTCCTGCCGGACCCGACTAAAGATTTGGCAGACAGGTCTCCGGTCTTGATACGAGTCGTCGACAGAAGCGGTCCCGGTTCCGATCCCACCTTTTCCGGATTTGGCCCACCGGTTCGGCTTCAGAAAAACGAAGTGCGGCACCGAATGCTGATACATGCTGAGGAACGCCGCACCCTGAGGGTGGCCAGGTGAAGGATTCCAACCTCAACCTGAATGGGCTGACGTTTCTTGTCGCCGACCCCAGCGCCTATTTCTGCACTGTCATCCACGGCATCCTGCGCAGCTTCGGCGCCAGCAAGGTGCTGGAAACCCGCGACGCGCGCGGCGTGGTACAGAACCTGACCGAACACCGGATCGATATCCTGCTGCTGGATGCCAACGTGCCGCCGATGGGCGGCCTGAAACTCACCAAGACCATCCGCAGGAATGAGGCAAGCGAATACCGCACCGTGCCCATCATGATCCTGACCAGCGATACGCGTGCGACAACCGTAAAAAATGCGCGCGATTCCGGGGCCAATCAGGTGGTCGCCAAACCGCTGTCTCCATCGAGCCTCTATGACCGGTTGGCGTGGATCGCATTCAACCCGCGCAACTTCATCGATTGCGAGACCTATTACGGCCCGGACCGGCGCTTCAAGATCGAGGGCTATCCGGGCGGCGTTGGCCGGCGCAAAGGCGATCAGGATGTCGAGATCAGCGAGGATACGGGGCCGGCCCTGTCGCAGGATGAAATCGACAACCTGCTGAAATTCACACGCGGATAAGAAGAAACTGGCAAGAACCGGATCGACCGATGCCCGATAAGAACCCCGACGCAAAAGTGTTTCCAGTGGATTCGCGCTTCCAGCAACTGGCGCGCCGGCCGGGCGGCATTCCGCGCGCGCAGGCGATCGAGCTCGCGCAGACGAGCGTCGAGGAAATCAAGGAGACCTTCGGCGGCTGGTTCGACAAGGAGCTGCAGGCGATTGTCAGCGCCCTGCCGAAAAACGAAGCGGGATTTTCCGATCCCGGCGTGTGGCTGGACATCGTGAATATGCATAGCCGGCAATTGCGCGACGTCGGCACGACGATGGGCTATGAACTCGTCACCTTTATCGCCGGCAATTTCTGCGAGGTGCTGGACGCCATCAAGGCCGGTGCCGAGCCGAACGCCGATCTGATCCGGCTGCATGTCGAGGCGCTGCGAATGTCAAAACAGCCCCAGTATCAAAGCTCGACGCCGGCCGATTTCCCGGAACTGAGCTCGGGCCTGCACAAGCTGCTTTCGTTGACAAAGGCCGCTTCGGATTCGGAAGGCGAAAGCTAGTCCGGACCGGGAAAGCGCGAGCCTAGAAGACCTGCTCGTCCGTATCCGCCTCGACTGACGGTTTCGCGTGCAAACGGCGCAGCAGGCGCAGTTTCATATCCTCAAGAAGAATTCCGCCGATCACGTCTTCGCCGGTGATAACGTCTTGCGAAGGGACCGTCGCGGGGCTGGTCGCGGCAACGTAGCGCAGCAAGGCATCGCCGAGTGCCGAAAATTCCTGCTGCAAACGATCGAAATCCTGCAGCGCCACGATCAGATCGAGGCTTGCCTGCTCGCGTTGCTGGATGACGAGATCGCTGACACGGCCGGCCGTGTCTTCAAACCGTGACACGGTCTCGCGCAACATCCCTGCCAATGCCAGCAGAAACCCATCCAGATCGACCCGGGAAGGCTCGATGTCTTCCGCGTTCTCGACGCCCTCATAGAGCTGATCGAGAGGATGGGCGCCGAAACTCGTCACGAGAGCTTTCCGATGACCTGTTCGATCTTCTCACGCAGGATGGTCGCGTTGAAGGGTTTGATGAGATAGTTGTTGACGCCGGCCTGGGCGGCTTTGACCACCAGTTCCTTGTCGCCGCGCCCGGTGAGAAGGATGAACGGCAGCTTGCGGACCGCCTGGTGTCCGCGCACCGCGCGCAGGAATTCCAATCCGTCCATCTCCGGCATGTTGTAATCGGAGATGATCAGATCGAGCGGCTGTACCGTGGCCTTCTGAAACCCCTCCTTGCCGTTTTCCGACTCATGAATATGGCGGATGCCGAGTTCCTGCAGCGTCAGGCGGGTCATCTGCCGGACACTGAACTGGTCATCCACCACCAGGACTTTTAAGGCTGCGGCCAAAGGCATGTAGGTTACTCCCGGTAGCGTCGGCGCACGAGGCGCGGCGAATGAATGGATTGAAGCGTCATGACATTCATGCCGCGGTTTTCTGAGGGATACGCGAAGCGGCTGCCCCGGCCAGCGTCGTGCTCATGGTTTCACAGGCGAGATCGTAGATCTTCTCGGAATCGAGAATGAATGCGACCCGTCCGTTGCCGAGAATGGTGGCGGCGGCAATGCCCGGCACCGTTCCGTAATTTTCCTCGATGCTCTTGATCACCACCTGCTGGTGGCCGAGCAGATCGTCCACCGCGAGGCCGAGCTTGATACCCTCGCCGGCCTCGATGATGATGACCACGCCCTCGCCGGAATTGAGCGTCGCCGGCACGCCGAGCGCGTCGCCCAGATGCACCATCGGTACGATCTCGCCGCGCAGGTGCAGGGTGCCGTGCGTGCCGAGCAGATTGTGCACCTCCGACTGGCCGGGACGCAGGCACTCCACGATTGCCGCCATCGGCAGCACATAGGTCTCCTGCCCGACCCGCACCACCATGCCGTCCATGACCGCGAGCGTCAGCGGCAGCGTGAGCTGAATGGTCATGCCGCGGCCGCGATCGGATTTCAGGTTGATGCGGCCGCCAAGATCCTGGATGTTCCGCCGCACCACGTCCATGCCGACGCCGCGGCCGGAAATATCGGACACGGTTTCGGCGGTGGAGAAGCCGGGCATGAAGATCAGGTTGTTGATCTCGTCCTCCGGCAGCACCGCATCGGCCGAGACCAACCCGCGCTCGCGCGCCTTTTTCAGCACGCGTTCGGAATTGATGCCGGCGCCGTCGTCCTTGATCTCGATCACGATACGGCCGCCGCGATGCTCGGCGCTCAGGATGATCGTGCCCTCTTCCGGCTTGCCGGCAGCCGCACGATCGGCCGGAGTTTCGATGCCGTGGTCGCAGGAATTGCGGATGATGTGGGTGAGCGGATCGCTGAGACGCTCGATGATGGTCTTATCCACCTCGGTCGTTTCACCGTACATGTCGAGCGCGATCTTCTTGCCGGTCTTCGCCGACAATTCGCGCACCAGACGCGGCATGCGCTGGAACACCGACTTCACCGGCTGCGCGCGCATGGACATCACGCTGTCCTTGAGCTCGCGGGTGTGGTGCGTGACCTCTTCCAGGATCTGCGACATGCGCGCGGACATTGCCTCGGGCAGTTCCTGCACCACCTGTCCCAGCATGGCCTGCGCAATGACGAGCTCGCCGACCATGTTGACCACGCGATCCACCTTGTCGAGATCGACGCGGATGGTGGTCGCCGCCGCCTGCGCAACCGGCGCCTTGCTGTCGGCAGCGGCGGGCTTGTCGGCGGCGATGGCCGGCGCGGGCGTTTCGACCGGCAGGTCCGGCTTCGTTTCCTGCATCGCCGCAACAGGCGCTTCCGGCAGCTCGGTGTCCGGAACGATCTGCGGCGCCGGCTCGTCGAGCGTCGGCAAGGCTGCGGCGGTTTCGACAATTTCGAGTTCGCAATCGCCGGCCACGAATTCGAAGATTTCCTCGATTTCGGCGCGGCTCGCCTGCGTGCGCAACGTGCCGGTCCAGCCGATATAAGGGAAATCCGGCTCGATCTCGGTCAGCGGCGGCAGATTGCCGACTTCGGCCACCAGCGTGAGTTCGCCGCGGGAGCGCAATTCGCGCAGGATGAATAGCGGCTCGTTGGCCTTCTTCAGCATGTCCTGTTTGGGCCGGAAGGTGATGGCAAAGGTATTGCCGGCATCCACACCCTCGTCCTCGTCAGAATCAAAACGCACCGGCACGAAATCGATGCCGTCGAAATCGGCCATGTCGCCGCCGTCGTCGGAACCGTCCTTGCCGATCAGGCGCTCCAAGGCGAGGCGGCAATCGTCCCCGAAACCGGGCGCCGGAACCTGCCCAGTGCGTGCCATGGTCACGAGGTCGGAAAGGATGTCGTTGGCGTTGAAGAGGACATCGATGACTTCCGGACTGGCGTCAAGATCGCCGCGGCGCACTGCATCCAGCACGGTCTCCAGAACATGAGCAAATTCGATCAAATTATCGAAGCCGAAGACGCCGGCGCCGCCCTTGATCGAATGTACCGCGCGAAACAGCGCGTGGACCGTGTCTTCCGATCCCCGCTCCTCGCGCATGTCGGTGAGGCCCAGCTCCAGCTCCTGCAGCAACTCGCTGCATTCGTCAAAGAAGGTGTTCTTCAATTCTGCCAGGCTGGACATCGTTCAAATTCCTTGGACGCCGCAATCAATGCTCAGTATCGGGGATTCATCCTGCTCGATCAGGGAGAAACCTTGCGAATGGTCTGCACCAGCCGCTCGGGATCGAAAGGCTTGACCATCCAGCCGGTCGCGCCCGCGTCCCGCGCAATGCCGCGCTTTTCGGTGTCGCTCTCGGTGGTGAGGACGAGGATCGGCAGCGTCTTGTGCGCCGGATTCTTGCGCAACTGACGAATGACCTCGTAGCCGTCCATTTTCGGCATGTTGATGTCGGTGATGACCACGTCGACGCGCTCGTCCTTCAGCACGTTCACGCCGTCCTCGCCGTCCACCGCCTGGATGACGTCGTAACCGGCATCGCTGAGGGTCAGCATCAGCATGTCGCGCATGGTCTTGGAGTCGTCGATGGTCAGGATTCGCTTGGCCATGGCTGATCCATTGGGTTGCTCGCTGTCCGCGATGTCGATTGTCTGGCTCATGGCAGCATCCGCGGTCTCGTCCGCCGCGGTGTCGGCTGCCTCGCCGGCTTCAGTTGAGGCACTTTCCAGTGCTTGCACAATCGCGGCGCTCACAGGGTCGCTGGGCGCAGCCGCCTGCGCGTCCGAGCGCTCCGCATATTCTTCCCAGTTCAGTCCAAGGTCGGAGAACGCGCTGTCGAACGCCTCCGTGGCATTGCAGATCCGGATCTGGTGCGACTTGGCCGCGGCGAGGATGAGCTGGATGCAGGGCGTGGTCAGGGTTTCGACTGCAGCCGCATCGAGCTGCAAGGCCGAGTTTGCCTGCAGTTTCTCGATCAGGCTCGCTTGAAAACCCTCGGCGGCCGCAAAATCGAGCACCGGTGGCAATGTGAACGAGGACATAGTCTGGGTTTGCATCGACATAATCATGTCACCTGTGAAGAGCGGTCATCGCCGGCCTGGCCGACGCTTGTCCAGGCTTGTCCTGGCAGGCTTCGAGAATTGCGTCGGCGATATCGATGAGAGGATATTGCCGCTGGACCGCGCCGCGCTCGAAGGCGACGCGCGGCATGCCGTAGATCAGAGACGAGGCTTCATCCTGGCCGATCGTGGTGGCGCCGGCGCTCCGCAACTGCACCATGCCTTCCCAGCCGTCCTTGCCCATGCCCGTAAGAATCACGCCGACGATGTCGGGGCCGGCAATCCGCGCGGCGGAACGGAACAGCACATCCACGGATGGCCGGTGTCCGGAGACCGGGGGATCGTCGGTGAGACGGCAGACGAATTTCCCGCCGCTCTTGGCGAGTTCGAGATGCCGCGCGCCCGGCGCGATATAGACATGACCTGGCTCGATCGCGTCGCCGTGGCAGGCCTCGGTGACGCGCATCGCGCATTCATGATCCAGGCGCCGCGCAAACGACGCGGTGAAACGCTCCGGCATATGTTGCGTGATCAGGATTGGCGGACAATTCGCCGGCAGATGCATCAGCACCACCTTGAGCGCTTCCACGCCGCCGGTCGAAGCGCCGATCGTCACGATCTTCCGCGGCGAGAACGAGCCAGGTTGCGGCTTCGGCTTCGCGGGCTTCTGCTCGATGTGGCGCGCCCGGACGCGGACCCGGGCCGCGGCCTTCACCTTGGCCTGCAATTCGCCCGCCAGCTCCGTCATCACCGTGCCGATATCCTTGGTCGGCTTGGCGATGAAATCCACGGCGCCGATCTCGAGCGCTTCCAGCGTGACCTCGGCGCCCGCTTGCGTCAGGGTCGAAATCATCACCACCGGCATCGGCCGCAGCGTCATGATCTTGCGCAGGAAAGTGACGCCGTCCATGCGCGGCATCTCGACATCGAGGGTGATGACGTCGGGATTGAGCGCCTTGATCATGTCGCGCGCCTCGATCGGATCGGCGGCGGCACCTACGACCTCGATCTCGGGGTCGGCGGACAGGCACGACGTCAACAACTGGCGCATCAGTGCGGAGTCGGCGACGATCACGACCCGGACTTTTGAGTGGCTTGCCGTCATATTCATTCCCCGAACAATTCGATGTCACCGGCTGTCGGCTTGGAGGACAGGCGGGTCGCGGAATTTTTTTTCTGTGTCTTTTAAACATCTCCCAGCCC
>JAEWCJ010000284.1 GCA_023390695.1 Pseudomonadota bacterium
TGATGAGGTGGAACGCCTGATCGGTCATTTCCATCTTCACAAGCACGTAGCCCGGGAAGAACTTGCGTTCGGCATCGACCTTGCGGCCGCGGCGGACCTCAGTGACCTTTTCCTTCGGCACCAGGATCTCGTCGAACAGATGCTCAAGATGACGCTGCTTCGCCTGCTCGCGAATCGATTCCGCGACCTTGTTCTCAAAATTCGAATAAGCGTGAACAATGTACCAGCGCTTGGCCATAACCCGCCCAATCCCCTAACCACCAATGCCCAGAATGAACGTGACGCCCAGGCGGATAACCTGGTCGGCAAGCAGGAAGAAAATCGATGCGATGAATACAATCACGAACACCATGCCGGTGGTGATCATGGTCTCGCGGCGAGTCGGCCAGGTGACCTTTTCGGTCTCCGAGCGGACTTCCTGCAGGAACTTGAACGGGCTGATCTTAGCCATGAGACCGTCGATTGCGTGGTTTGCACATGCCCTATCGTGGCCCAATCCTTCGTCAGGATGAGGCCGCCAAGCGGGCCTTTTCGGGAAAAAGATCGCTGCGGAAGTCCGTCACCGGGCCGCTTAGCGAGATCCGCTAGGTACTGCGGATGAGGGGAAAAATCAAGCCGATTGCGGAAAGGCTCTGCCTGGCTGGCAGGAGTGGAGGGACTCGAACCCCCAACCCCCGGTTTTGGAGACCGGTGCTCTAGCCAATTGAGCTACACTCCTACGGCCGGACCGCCAAAGCGGTAACGGCGGCCCAAAGGCCCGCCGCCGCGTGGATATGCATGAAGCCCGTCCGTTCTGCAAGCCAAAGTCTCGCCCGCCGGCGTCAGGTTTCGGCATGTTCGCGCTCGAAGGCCCAGACCCGCTCGAATCCCATCAGGCGGGAGAAATCGCCGAAGGGGTACATCTCCCCGGCCCAGGCCTTACTCGAGCCGGTGGACAGAATCTCCCCGTAGACCGAGCGCAAGGCCGCCCCCATCGCCAGGAACCCGGAGGCCGGGAAGATGGCGAGCTTGAAGCCAAGCTTCTCCAGTTCGGCGCGGCTGAGGATCGGCGTGCGCCCGCCCTCCACCATATTGGCGACCAGCGGCACATTGAAGGTGCGGCCGATCTTCTCCATCTCCTCAGCGCTTTCCGGAGACTCGATGAACAGGATGTCGGCGCCGGCTTTCAGGAAGGCTTCGCCACGGCGCAGCGCCTCGTCCAGGCCCAGGGCCGTACGCGCATCGGTGCGGGCGATGATCAGAAAGTCCTTTGACGTGCGGGCTTTTGAGGCGACCTTGATGCGCCGCGCCGCATCCGCGAGCGGCACCACGCGCCGCCCCGGCGTGTGGCCGCATTTTTTCGGATATTCCTGATCCTCGATCTGGATCGCCTGTGCGCCGGCTTCCTCATAGCCGCGCACGGTGAAATCGACATTGAGCAGCCCGCCATAGCCGGTATCGCCGTCCGCGATCAGCGGCGACGTTGTGCCCTGTGCGATCTGGCGCACACGCCCGACCATCTCGGTGTAGCTCGCCAGCCCCGCGTCCGGCAGGCCGAGATGCGACGCGACGACGCCGTAACCGGTCATGTAGAGCGCATCGAACCCCATCGAATCGGCGATGCGCGCGGAGATCATGTCGAACACGCCCGGCGCCGAGATCAGGCCCGGTTCCTTGAAGCGCGTGGACAGTTTTTTCTTCGTATTGGTCATGTGACGTCCGGATTGTGCGCCTCAGGCGGCGCGGTGATGCAAACGGTGATCGAGCCAGAGCAGAAGCGCGCTGGCGGTGACGGCGACGATGCCAAGCAGGAGGATCGTCGCCATGATGGTCGGCACGTCGTGCAGACCGATGGCATTCATGATCAGGAAGCCAAGGCCGCGCTGCGAGGCGAACATCTCGCCGATCAGCACACCGAGCAGCGTCAGCGAAAACCCGATGCGCAATCCCGACACGATCTCCGGCAGCGCGCCGGGCATCACCACCGTCAGCAAGGTCTGACTGCGCGAGAGATGCAGCACGCGCGCGGTCTTGAAATGCACGTTGGCGAGGTTGCGCACGGCATTCATTGTAAAGATCGCGATCGGGATGATGCCGTGGATGGTGCCGAAGGCGATCTTGGCGGGCAGCCCGAGACCGAAGATCAGCAGGATGACCGGATACAATGTTACTTTCGGCAGGCTGTAGATCGAGACGAGAATGGGTTCGGCGACCTGTGCGCCCGTCCGATTGAGACCCAGGCTCAAACCGATCGCCAGTCCGCCAATGATCGCCAGCAGCAGCGCGAGGAGCAACGCCTTGCCGGTTTCCACGGCATGCGGCCAGAAAGCGGCGCTGTTGAGCAGGCTCCACGCCCTCGCCGCAGTCTCCAGCGGCGATGTCAGCGCGAAGGGCGCGGCGAGATGCAGCATCTGCCACGCGGCAAGGCCGGCGAGAATGACCAGCAGCGTATCGAGGAGACGCCGCATGTCAGCGCCCCAGCCGCCGCAACAGCCGCTGCTCGTAGCCGTGGAACAGCGCATTCACCACGGTCACCAGCACGATGATGAACAGCATCAGCGCATACATCGTACGGTTGTCGAAATTGTTGAAGGCATAGGCGATTGAATAGCCGACGCCGGACGAGGCCATGATGAATTCGGCGGCGATGACACCGATGAAGGAATAGGCGATGGCGAGCTTGATGCCGGTGAACAGATACGGAATGGCGCTCGGCAGCTTGATCCGCAGCGCCGCGGCCACCGGCCCCATCCCGTAGACCTGCGCCGTCTTCGCCAGCACGCGCGGGATGCGGTCGAAGCCGTTCAGCGTCGCGATGATCATCGCCACAACGCCGAACAGGAAGCCGATGGCGACGATGGCACCGCGCCCGAGTCCGAACAGCACGATGAACAGCGGATAGAAAGCGAAAAATGGTAATGCATAATAGCTTGCCAGGAACGGATCGAGCGCCCGCCGCAGCCGCGGAAAGGCGTGGATGACGGCGCCGATGACAAAGCCGCAAACCACCGACAACACGAACGACAGCATCACATTGCCCAGCGTCTCGGCGATATCCGCATTGAACTTGCCCGATGCCAGCAATTGCATAAGGCGCGCCGCCATCTCCGACGGCGCGATCAGGATGCGCGGACTGATCGTGCCGGTGCGGCAGAGCGCTTCCAGCGCCAGCACGAAACCGCCAACCACCAGCAGACGCAGCAGCCCGACGCGGGTCATCGCGTCGCCCCCTTCCCGATCGATTTCAGCGATTCCTCGCGCAGCACCGACCAGAGCTGGGCGGTGATGTCGCCAAAACCGGGATCGGCAGCGACGCGGGAATCGCGCGTGCGCGGCCAGCCGGTCGTCACCTCCTTGATGATGCGCCCCGGCCTTGCCGACATGATGCCGATGCGATCGGACAACATCGCCGCCTCGTCGAGCGCATGCGTGATCAGCAGCACGGTGGCGCCGGTCTCGCGCCAGACTTTCAGCAATTCATCGCCCATGATCAGGCGCGTCTGCGCGTCGAGCGCGCCGAACGGCTCGTCGAGCAGGATCAGCCGCGGCTGCATCACCAGGGTGCGCGCGATGCAGACCCGCTGGCGCATGCCGCCGGACAATTGCGCCGGATAGGCTTTCGCGAAATCCACGAGCCCCATCAATTGCAGCGCATGATCGAGCCGGCGCGCAATCTCCGCCGGATCGATCCCGGCGCGGCGCAATCCGAAGGTGATGTTGTCGGCGACGGTCATCCAGGCGAAGGACGCGTCTTCCTGGAACACCACGCCGATCCCCTGCGGTACGCGGCCGTCGACGCGATGGCCCTCGAATTCGATCTCCCCGCTTGTTGGCCGCGACAGGCCGGCGAGCACATCCAGCAAGGTCGACTTGCCGCAGCCGGACGGTCCGATCACCGAATAGAATTCACCGCGCCGCAAGGTCAGGTCGGTCGGCGCGAGCGCATGCACGCCGGAGCCGCCGCCGACGCCGGCATAGACCCGGCTGACGCCACGCATTTGCGCATGGACGTCAGCGGTGGCGCTCGTAGGACCAGACGGCGTCATGTCGGCGCGTGCAATTGCCAGGCTCACTTCACGAAGCTCTCGTCGACCACTTTCGCCCAGTCGATCTTGCCGTCGACCTCGCCGATGATCTGCAAACCCCTCACCATGTTGTCCATGCCGGCATATTCGAACTCACCGGCGCCCCAGTATTTCAGCGCGCTGAGATTTTTCACCGCCGTGAGAATGGTCTTCTCGTCGGTGTTGTAATGCTTGGCGACGATCTTCGCGGTCTCTTCCGGATTGGCGTAGATGAACTCGACCGCCTTCTTGCGCGCCTGCACCAGCTTGCGCAGCTTGTCGGCATTCGCCTTCGCATATTCCGTGGTGGTCACGCCGACCGTCTGCACCATCGGCGGCAATTCGTCGGCGACATGGAAGACCGGCCTGAACTTGCCCGCCATCCGCGACCAGATCGGATCCATGGTGGGCGCCGCGACCACCGCCTTCTGCTCCACCATCGTCAGGCCGGAACCGATACCGCCCGCCGCCACCGTCTCCGACTTCACCTTGTGCTTGTCGAGCACCATGGTCAGCAGCATGTCGGTCACCGACTTCGGCGACGTGAAGGCCACCTTCTTGCCAGCGAGGTCCTTCACCGACTTGATGTCGGAATCCGGATTGGTGACCCAGAGGATTTCGCCGGCGGTGCGCACGCCGGTGTGGATGATCTTCAGATCGATGCCCTGCTTCATCGCCGCGATGGCGGCGGCCAGCGCCACTTCGCCGTAAGGCAGGCTGGAGGCCATGACGTTGCGCATGGTGGTGCCGCCGCCCTTGGAGGTCAGCACGCCGTCAATGGTGAGGCCGGCATCCTTGTAATAGCCCTTCTCGATCGCAACCGCGTAGGGCGCGCCGTACATCAGCACGCCCCAATGGGTGACCGAGATCTGCTCGGCGGCCACCGGGCGCGGCGCGGCCAGCAGCGTCAGAACGAGCGCAAAAGCGGCGGCCATCCTGCATGCAACAGCGCCAGACAGTATAGCCCTGTACACAATGGACATGTCATTCCTCCCGTGAAGCAACGTGCTTCGTTATGGTTTTCGTTATCATTATTGCAGGTTACGCCGGCATGGCCGGTCGCCCCGCTTGTCCCAACCGCTATCGTGTATACAATGCGGCCCCGTGTCCACCGAAATCTGACGGGATCGCCGCCCCGGCCACAGCCATGAACAAGCCCGAGCGTCTGCGCGCCACCGACATTGCCTATGGCTCGATCCGGCAGGCCCTGATCGCCGGGCGCTGGCCGGCCGGCTCGCATCTGCGCGAGACCGAACTCGCCGAAGAATTCGGGATCAGCCGCACCCCGGTGCGCGATGCGCTGCGGCGGCTGGCGAGCGAACATCTGGTGCAAATCGAGCCGCATCTCGGTGCGCGCGTGCCCGGCTGGTCCGAACAGGATCTTTCAGAAATCTTCGCCCTGCGCGTGGAGCTGGAGAGTTTTGCGGCCGGCGAAGCGGCCCGGCATGCGACGCCGGAGCATGTCGCGCAGCTCCGCGAACTCGCACGCGACATGCAGCAGGCCGCCTTCGGAGCGGAACAGCCGGATTATGTCCGCATCACCGAGGCCAACGAACGCTTCCACCGGCTGATCGTCACCGCCTCAGGAAACAAGCGCCTGATGAGCCTGATCGGCAGTCTGATCGAAATCCCGCTGGTGATCCGCACCTTCACGCGCTTCGATGCGCAGGCGATGACGCGCAGCGTGCAGCATCACTTCGATCTCGCCGACGCGATCGCCGAGCACAACGCCGACTGGGCGATCGCGGTGATGCGCGCGCATATTCACGCGGGCCGGCAGGTGATGCTGGGGAGAGCGTGAGTGGCCGGTCCCCGCGGCCGGTCAGGCGGTGATGTAGTCGAACAATGAGGCGCCGCCGGTGCTCTGCTGGAACATCGACAGCAGACTCGAACTCATCTGGTAATTCTTGATCGCCAGGTCCTGAATGTCGCTGGTCCAGTTCATGGCCTGGCGTTCCTCGGAACTCATCGCGCTGTACTGATAGATGAGACCGACGCTGAACGTGCGCGGATCATCGCCGACGCCCTGTTTCAGGCTTGCCAGCAGACTGGCGCGCGTGCGCGCATCGAGCTCCTTCTTGGCGGCGCGGATTTCCTCCCGCGAAAACTGCTCGCCCTGATTGAGCGAGATCGCCGACAGCGCCCGGTTGTTCAGTCCCGACAAATCGGCCAATTGGCCGGTCGTCCCCGAGCGTTCGAACACCAGCCGCTTTCCGTTCTTCTCCGCCGCGGCATATTGCTGATCCAGAACGACCCGGACATCCTTGGCGACCAGATCGAAATCGCGCAGCGCGTCGGTTCCGCCTCCGCTCTCGCTGCCGGCGAGGAATTCGGCCACGGGATCCCCGGCAATTCCCTTCGGCAAGGCGCCGCCCTGTTTCACCGAGTCATCGTAGCCCTGCTGCAAAGCCTGCATTTGCGCCGACCACATCGAGGTCGCCCGCTCCTCCGGTCCGGCGGCCTGCAGATAATCGATCGCAGCCTTGTAAACCTTGCTCCAGTCGCCGGTCAGCCGCGCGACGGCACTCTGCGGCGACAGCACCGCATTGAACCTGTTCTGCAATTCCTTCGCCGCAATCTGCTGTTCGTCGGCCGTGAAGGTCTGATCGCCGCTGCTGACAATCGCAAACAAGGCGCGGCGGTCGAGACCGCCGAGATCGACGGTCTGCTTGCCGTCGGCCAGCGGACCGGTGACGCCGGCATCCGTGTAAAGCTTGTCGAGCGCGGCGCGGGTGTCGGAAATCACGGTGGCGAGATCGGGCAACGCGTCCTGCATCGACAGCAGCGCCTGCGCCGCCGCGGACAGCGTCACCACCGTCGCCGCCGAGGATGACGATTGCTGCGTCCCGGTCGCGGCAGCCTTTGTTGTATTGGCCGCAGTGTCGGCTGCCGTCGCACGTCCATAGGCCGTGCTCAGATACGACATCGCGCTGGAACTCACCGTCGTCATGACCGCCCGCCGATTCCCAATCCCTAACGAAGGATTAAGATGGCGAGCGCATGGTTAACGAAACGTTACCAGCCGATGGCGGGATTGATGCAAGGAGCTGGAGCGGGTGAAGGGAATCGAACCCTCGTCATCAGCTTGGAAGGCTGTTGCTCTACCATTGAGCTACACCCGCTTAGCGAAACCCGCAGCTTTGCGGGTCCGGCGGACCGATTGGTTTCACAAAATGCCGCGGGAAACAAGACCCTATACGGCATTCAGGGGCCTCCGGCCACGCCGCGCCGGCACGAACGGTCCGGCGCCCTCACCCCTCACT
>JAEWCJ010000292.1 GCA_023390695.1 Pseudomonadota bacterium
GCGGATGGTCGACGATCGCCTTCAGGAAGGCGGTCCCCTTCCAGCCGTGGATCGGGTGGCGGGTCAGCGGGTCGGGCAGTGGCATGGCTCACAAAGGCGAAGGGCGGGGAAATCCCCGCCCTCGGCCATCTCACTTCTTGTTGCTGTTGGCGGGCTTGGCCGGTGCGGCCACCGCGGTCGCGGCCGGCGGCTTCTTGCGGAACATGCCCTTGAGGTTGTCGAAGAGTTCGATCTTCGCCCCGTGCTTCTTCATGATGTAGCCCTGCTGCATCACGGAGAGCAGGTTGTTCCAGGCCCAGTAGATCACGAGGCCGGCCGGGAACGAGCCGAGCAGGAAGGTGAAGAACACCGGCATCCAGGTGAACATCATCTTCTGCACCGGATCCGGCGGCTCCGGGTTCATCTTCATCTGGATGAACATGGTCACGCCCATGATCAGCGGCCAGGCGCCGAGATGGAGGACGGCCGGCGGCGTGAACGGGATGAGCCCGAACAGGTTGAACAGGTTCGTCGGGTCCGGCGCCGCGAGATCGTGGATCCAGCCGAAGAACGGCGCGTGCCGCATCTCGATGGTGATGAACAGGATCTTGTAGAGCGCGAAGAACACCGGGATCTGCAGCAGCACCGGCCAGCAGCCGGCCACCGGATTGATCTTCTGCGTCTTGTACAGCTCCATCAGAGCCTGCTGCTGCTTCATCTTGTCGTCGGCATAGCGCTCGCGGATCGCCGTCATTTCCGGCTGCAGCGCCTTCATCTTCGCCATCGAGGCGTAGGACTTGTTGGCGAGCGGGAAGAACACAAGCTTGATCAGGACCGTCACGGCCAGGATCGCGAGGCCGAAATTGCCGAGCCAGTGGAACAGCCAGTCGATCACCCAGAACAGCGGCTTGGTGATGAAATAGAACCAGCCCCAGTCGATCAGCAGCTCGAAGCGGTTGAGGCCGAGCGCCCGGTCGTAGCCGTCGACGACATTGGTTTCCTTGGCGCCGGCGAACAGGCGGGCTTTGGTCGCTCCGGTCGCACCGGGCGCGATGGTGACGGCATCAAGCAGGTAGTCGGTCTGGAAGGTGCGGGTCGACCCGAGCATCCCGGACGAGAAGCGGGCCTGCAGGCTGGCCTTGGTTTCCGGCAGAAGCGTCGCCGCCCAGTATTTGTCGGTGATGCCGAACCAGGCGTTGGTGACCTTGAAGGTCTGTTCCTTCGCCTTCTCGATGTCCGAGTAGGTGACTTCCTTCAGGCCCTCATCGCCCATGACGCCGATCAGGCCTTCATGCAGGATGTAGTAGCCGAGCGTTTGCGGCGTGCCGTGCCGGGATATCAGCGCATAGGGATACAGCGTGACCGGCGTGTCGGTCTTGTTCACGATGCTGTCGTCGATGGTGAACAGATATTTGTCGTCGACGGTGATGACGCGGCGGAATTCCAGGCCTTCGCCGTTGTCGTAGGTCAGGGTGAGCGGGCTGCCGACGGTCAGCGGGCCGGAGCCCTGCTGGGTCCAGACGGTGTCGGCATTCGGCAATTTCACCTTGGCGCCAGCGCCGGCGACCCAGCCGAATTCAGAATAGAAGGGATGCGGCGAGCCGGACGGGGCGAGCAGCACGATCGGCGGCGATTTCGGATCCACCGTCTCGCGGAACTTGATCAGCGAAATGTCGTCGATGCGAGCACCCTGAGCGCGATCGAGCCCTTGAGGTCGGCGGTGTCGATGCCGACACGCGGCGTGGCGGCCAGCACGCCGTCACGGGTGACGGCCTGCCCCGGGATGGCGGCCGGCTGGCCGGGCACCTGCACCTGCGGGGCTGCGCCGGGCTGGGCCGGAGCGCCCGGGACCGGTGTCGTCTGCTGCTGGGTCTGCGGCTGTTTGAGCTGCGCCTCCTGCCGCTGCTTTTCCATCTGCGGCATGCCGACGAAATATTGCCACACGATCAGAACCAGGGCCGACAGCCCGATCGCAAGCAGCATGTTCTTCTGGTCGTTCATCGTGGGTTCTCGATCATGGGTCTGGGGCGCCTGCTCTCAGCGGGCTTGCGTGTTGTCGAAATCCGGGAATGGGCGCGGGCGACTGCCTGCTCCAGGTCCTGCCGGATGCGGTCAAACGGCAGCTCTAAAGCCGGTCGGCGGCCGACCAGAACATAGTCATGCCCGGGCTGAAAACGACCGCCGCCGCTCAATCTTACCGCTTCACGCAGCCGGCGCCGGACGCGATTGCGCTCGACGGCATTGCCGACCTTCTTAGAAACCGTGAAGCCGACCCGAATCGGGCCGGGATCCTGGCGTTTGAGGGTTTGCAGGACAAAGGCCGACGCCGGAACCTTGATGCCGGTCGCAGCGGCCAGAAAATCCGCCCGTTGCCTCAAACGCTCCATCGTAGCAGGGCCGGCATTCGGCCCGCCCTATCAGGCGCTGAGGCGCTTGCGGCCGCGCGCGCGGCGGGCAGCCACGATCCTGCGGCCGCCTTTGGTGGCCATGCGGGCGCGGAAACCGTGACGGCGCTTACGCACGAGCTTGCTCGGTTGATAGGTCCGTTTCACGGGTGTGGTCTCCGCTGGTCGCGGCGTAAAGCCGGATGTGTTGGGTGCCTCCGCCGGAGCTGGGTTCGCCCTGCGTGGCAGCAGGGGCACCGGCGTCAAATTCAGGCGGGCTTATAAGGGAAGGAGACCACTTCCGTCAATGGAAAGGGCGCTTTCCGGCCCTGCCCGAAAGCGGATTTATGCCGGGTCTGAGGGCGGTTGGGGCCTGTTTTCGGCTGGAAAAGAAGCCGGCAAGGCCGGCAGGGCTGCAACTTTCGTCACCGAGGCGGTCAAAGATCCAGGGCTGCGGTCCGCGGTTGGCTGACGTCCGCGGTTGAATGTCACGCGGCAACGCTCACCGGGAGGCGGCGGGCTTGGCCCCGGCACCGGTCTCCGTCGCGCCCGGTTGGAAACCCGTCGCAGCCGGCCGTGTTATCCAGCCGGCCTTGGTTGTGCGTCTGCGGTGTTCCCGTACCCGCCAAATGCCGCGAGACGAAAAACCGCGCAACGATTCTTCCTTGTCCGTTTGACGGGCTCACTGCTGCGCCGCATCATCATGACGCTGCGCCGGTTCGGTCAAGGTTTCGGCCCCAGCAGGGACCACGATGGCACGACGCAAACATATTCGCCCTCCACGCGAGCCCCGCTTCGGGCTTTCAGGCAAGCTCCTCGTTCTGACGATCCTGTTTGTCATGATTGCCGAGGTGCTGATCTATGTCCCGTCGGTCGCCAATTTCCGTCTCAACTGGCTGAACGATAAACTGGCGTCTGCGAGTACGGCTGCGCTGGTTCTGGACGCAGCGCCGAGCGGGATGGTGCCGGACAGTCTGGCGGGGCAGATTCTGAACAGCATCGGTACGCGCGCTGTGGTCATCAAGGCCGAGCAGCAGCGGCGCTTGCTCGCGGTTTCCGAGATGCCTGAGGAGGTGCACCGCGAGTTCGATATGCGTGACGTCTCCTGGATGGAGGCGATCGTGGATGCTTTTCATGCGATGACGGATCCGCCTCGGAGCGTCTTGCGCATCATAGGTCCCGCTCCGCGTGGTGGCGAATTTCTTGAGATGATCATCGACAATGCTCCGCTGCAGCGGGCGATGCTGCTCTTCTCCTGGAACATTCTTATCCTGTCGCTCATCATTTCAGCCATCACGGCAGCGCTGGTTTATTTTGCGTTGCATATTCTTTTTGTGCGTCCGATGCGCCGCATCACGGCCAACATGATCTGGTTCTGCGCGGACCCGGAGGATTTCTCGCGCGTGATCGTTGCCTCCAAGCGCGAAGACGAGATTGGAACGACCGAACGCGAACTCGCCGCCATGCAGCGTGATCTCGCGTCCATGTTGCATCAGAAGAACCGGCTTGCCTCGCTGGGGCTGGCGGTTTCCAAGATCAATCATGACCTGCGCAACCTGCTTGCCTCCGCTCAGCTTATGTCGGACCAGTTGTCGACCCTGTCGGATCCGCGGGTGCAGCGATTTGCACCCAAGCTCATGCGGGCGCTGGAGCGTGCGATCTCATTCTGCCAGTCCACGTTGTCGTACGGCCGGGTGCAGGAGCCGCCGCCCGACCGCAGGAAGATTCTCCTCGAAGCATTGGTCGAGGAAGTGCGCGAGACGCTTGGGCTGACGGAGGACAGCGGCATCGCCTGGATCACGGCGATCGAGCGCGGAATTCAGATCGATGCCGATCACGATCAGCTTCTGCGGGTGTTTCTCAATCTCGCGCGCAACGCCGTGCAGGCTCTGGAGAGCCGTGCGCCCAACGATCCGAAGCGCGATCAGGTCCGGATCACCGGCCGACGCGAGGCGTCGGTGGTGGTGATCGAGATGTCCGATACCGGGCCGGGGCTGCCGCTACGGGCGCGCGAGCATTTGTTCGAGGCTTTTCAGGGCTCGACCCGGACCGGCGGGTCCGGGCTCGGTCTCGCGATTGCTGCCGAACTGGTGCATGCGCATGGCGGCGAGATCAGGCTGATCGACGGAACAATCGGCGCGACGTTCCAGTTCACGATCCCTGATCAGGCGGTCGATCTGGGAGCGCATCGCCCAGAGCGCCTGCGAGCCTGAGGAGCGGTTGCCGACGTAGCTCTCTCACGCGAGACAAATTGGGAATTCCTCGCGGCTATTATCAGCATAGCCAATGCTTGCGCCTGTCCCCGCATGCGCTCGGAACATGCCCCCTGCAAAATGCGGCGCGGACGGGAAGAATCCCCGGGGCGCGCAAAATCCCTTGCCAATAGGTGGCTTGGGCTATAGCTATCGCCCCGTTGCGCGCGGGCCGTCAGGGTCCCCGCGACACGCGCCCGTAGCTCAGCTGGATAGAGCACCAGAC
>JAEWCJ010000333.1 GCA_023390695.1 Pseudomonadota bacterium
CCTCACGACGTCCGCGACCGCCCGCCCGAACGTGGAAAATTACGGCATCGACGCGGTCTACACCCTGGTCGACAACGCCACCGGCGCGGTGGTGCTGACCGGCCGCACCTTCTCGCGCGTGTCTTACGACATTCCCGGACAGCAGCAGCGTTTCGCGCGTCAGCGCGGCTTGCGCGACGCCGAGAACCGCGCCTCCACCGTCATTGCCCAGAACATCAAGTCGCGGCTGGCATCGTTCTTCGTGACCGGCTCCTGACCGCCAGCACATGGTCGCGCTGAAAAGCAGGGACGCAGACGCATTCCTCGCCCGGCCCGGTACGGCGTATCCGATCATCCTGATCTACGGTCCCGATGCGGGTCTCGTGCGCGAGCGCATCGACGCCCTGGTGAAGCAGTCCGTCGACAATCCGGACGATCCGTTTTCCTTCATCCGCATCGAGGGCGACGAACTCGCCGGCAATCCGCAGCGGCTGATCGAGGAAGCCAGCACCATTCCGCTGTTCGGCGGGCGCCGCGCAATTCTGGTCCGCGCCGGCAGCCGCAACATCATGCCCGCGGTCGAGCCGCTCTTCTCGACGCAGATCACCGATTGCCGCGTGCTGATCGAGGCCGGCGATCTGAAACGCAGCGCGCCGCTGCGCACCGCCTGCGAGCGCGCCAAGACCGCGGCGGTGATCGCCTGTTATGCCGACGACGCGCGCAGCATCGGCCGCCTGCTCGACGACGAATTGCGCACCGCGGGCCTCACGATTGCGCCGGATGCGCGCGAGGCCCTGCTGCCGCTGCTCGGCGGCGACCGCCGCGCCACGCGCAGCGAAATCCAGAAACTCATCCTGTATGTCACCGGCCGCGACCGCATCACCCGCGATGACGTGGCCAGCATCATCACCGACGCGTCGGCGGAAGGCCTCGACGCCATCGTCGATTCCGCCTTCGCCGGCAAGGCCGACAATGTCGAGACCGAGTTTGCCAAGGCGCGCGGCGCCGGCACCAATCCCCGCGCGATCCTGTCAGCGGCGTTGCGGCAACTCAATGCACTGCACAGGCTGCGGCTGTTGGTCGATGGCGGACAGGGTGTCACTTCGGTGATCGAAAGCACAAGGCCGCCGGTTCATTTCAGCCGCAGACCGTTGATCGAACTGGCGCTGAGAAACTGGAGCGGACCCAGATTGCTGCAGGCGATGCAATTGCTCGCCCGCGCGGTGCTCGACAGCCGCCGCCAGCAGCCGCTCGCCGATGCCATCGCGCATCGCACCTTGATGACGCTGGCGACGTGGGCGCGGCAGCGGAAGTGACGGAGCGGGACGCCGCCGCCTACTTGCTCGAGGACGCGGCGTCCGGCGCATCTTCGGCGGGCACGTACCAGTCCTGATCGCGGATGGCCCATTCGAGCCGGTAGCCGTTCTTCACCAGCAAATCGCGCAGTTTCGCGCGCCGATCCTCGATGTTGTTATGCTCGATGGTGATCGCGCCGAATTTGTATTCGTCGAAGGGGAAGTTGCTGAGCGCCGCGTATTCGGCGCCTTCGATGTCGACATTCAGATAGTGGATGTACGAAGGAGCCTTGGCGCGGCGCAGGATGTCGCTCAGGGTCGTTGTCGTCACCGTCACCGCATTTTCCTTGTCCTTGGAAAGCACCCAGAAGCCGGCATGCTCGACGAGACCGCCGCTATAGGAGCCCGGATTCTGAAACTGCACGGTGCGGCCGCCGACGTCGTCCACGGCTTCGGCGAACATCTGGCATGTCCTGCCATCCATGTTCCGCGGGAACGGGTCGATACAGATACCGGTCCAGCCCAGGCGTTCGAGCGTCCAGGTATTGGATGCAGCGACGCCATCGGCAGAACCGAGATCGACAAAGAAGCCGTCGGTGACTCCGGGATGCACCGAATGCATCACCCAAAGGTCTTGCCCGGTCGTGCCGTTGAATTCTTCCAGACCGAGCGCGTAGCGGATCGCATGGTAACGTCGCTCTGCAGGTGCAGCGATGCCAAGGAGCGAATGAAAGGCATTCGCCGTTCCGGCGCGGTAGCCGAAGAATGTACCTGCACCCGCTGCAGCCACCACCATGAGAACCGCGATCAGCACGAGCAATCTCTTCATCACGCGGCTCCTCCGATTTCCGGCGGGTGTCTTCAAACCTCACGATGATGCAGAACGCTTGATGATGCAGAACGGTTCAGGGGCATGTTAACGCGGGCGGCCGCTGCTGTCTGCTGCGACCGGTCACGCTGGCTTCCGGAAAGCTCCAAGGAAGCCGCTGCGCAGACGGTACAGAGGTGCTGTGCGACGTTCTGAAGCGTTCCGTAATTCGTGCGACGGACGTCTTGATCCGACACGTATTCGAATGATGCGTATTCGAATCATGACCGCATCGGCGCGGCCGCAGGTCACGTCTATCAGATGATGACCGCGCACAATCTCACGCCCGGCAAGTGGGCCAGATTTTCCATACCGACATCGTCTTCCGCTATCGGCTTTGGGCTGTGGATGCAGCGGCGAACAATCGCGAAAACCGTCTGACTGCGTCATGGCCGGGCTTGTCCCGGCCATCCACGTC
>JAEWCJ010000342.1 GCA_023390695.1 Pseudomonadota bacterium
GCCTTGCAGAACCCGCCGGCCTTTGACCGGATGCCCCAGCGTCCGGCCCCGCGTCCCGCGAATCCCGCGCTGGAGAATCGCGGACCGGTATCCGACTACGCCCCGCGCGCGCCGCAGGGACTCGATATGCACGGCCGGCCGGCGCCTGTGCACAACCCGGCGGACGACGACCAGCTCGACATCCCGGCGTTCCTGCGCCGGCAGGCGAACTGACGGGATCCGCCGTTGCCGCAATTTCCAACCCCGGCCCGCAAGGCCGGGGTTTTTCGTTGGGCGCAAGATATTGAAATATTTTGTGCTTTCGCCGAATCACGGCGCCTGTGAGATGCCCCGGAGCGGCCGGAGGAGCTCCCGACCCCGCATTTGCGGGGCCCTGCCGAAATAAGGCAGGCTGGCGTCCCGAATGCGGCCAGTTGAAGGTAACAAATGGTAAAAAACCGTGACTTTGAACGTGACGGAAGCGTGACTAAGGTTCTCACGTCTCAAGGGGTTTTCGCCTAGAGACGGGGCGGGATGGCATCAATCGGGCCTTCCGCATCTGGGCGAAAAGTAGACATCGTCGATTGGGGTCAATCTCGGGGGAATGCGCTGCCGGCTCTGTGCAGCGTCCAGCCGAAAAATTGCGGAACAAAGCGTATGAAAGCCGTCAGGCAAACCACGCTTCGCGAGCAGATCGTTATTTCCGGCATTGGCGTGCATTCCGGTCTTCCGGTCACGCTGACGCTCAATCCGGCCGACGCCAATACCGGTATTGTCTTCACCCGCACCGATGCGGAAGGCCGCGACCGTGAAGTGCGCGCCGATTATCGCTCGGTGACGGCGACGGAACTGGCCACCGTTCTGGGCGACGCCTCCGGCATTCTCTGCTCCACCGCCGAACACATTCTCGCCGCCCTGCGCGGTCTCGGTGTCGACAACGTCGTGATCGAGCTCGACGGGCCGGAAGTACCGATCATGGACGGCAGCTCGGCGCCGTTCGTCGCCGCCGTCGATCAGGCCGGCATTGTCTCGCTGGCGGCGCCGCGCCGCTATATCGAAGTGCTGAAGCCGGTGCGGGTGTCGCGCGGCGAGGCCTTCGGCGAGTTCCGCCCCTATGCGCACGGGTTCCGCGTCGAGATAGAGATCGATTTCGACACGCCGCTCATCGGCCACCAGATTTTCGACACCGACATCACCCCCGACACCTTCCGCCGCGATCTGTCGCGCGCCCGCACCTTCGGCTTCATGAAGGACGTGTCGGCCCTGTGGAGCGCCGGCAAGGCGCTCGGCGCCTCGTTCGAGAACACGCTGGTGCTGAGCGAGAACCGCATCCTGAACACGGAAGGCCTGCGCTATGCCGACGAGTTCGTGCGCCACAAGGCGCTGGACGCGGTCGGCGACCTCGCGCTGGCCGGTGCGCCGCTGCTCGGCGCCTACCGCTCGCTGCGCGGCGGCCACAAGCTCAACCACAATGCGCTGGTGGCGCTGATGTCGGATCCGAGCGCCTGGCGCCTGGTCGAGGCCCCGCTCGAGGCGCCGCGCCGCATCCGCGGTCATGCCGACGTGGCCACCGGCCTGGTCGCCCCGGCCTACGGCCCCGAGGTGTCGTAAGGGCTTGCCGTCGAGCCCTTAACCTTCCGCCTTAATCCCGGCTGATTGTCCGCCCAAACGATGCCTCGTCCGCTTGGGCCGTCAGGCTTTTTTGGGTAAAGAGTGGGAAGGGAGAAGCGCCGTCCTCGCGACGGGGCTCCATGTGGGGAAATTGCAGTACATGATGGCGCGTTCGGCCAAGACTGTTCCGCCGGCCTTGCGGGCACGGATCACCTCCGCTCTGCGCCGCAGCCTGCTCGGCTTCCTGCTGATTGCAGTCGCGGTGCCGCTCGCCGCCTGCGCCGGCAAGGACGACATCCAGATCCCCGACGATCCCGCCGACAAGCTCTACAATGAAGGCCTGTATCTTCTGAACCAGAAGCGCGACTACAAGGACGCGGCGAAGAAGTTCGAAGAGGTCGACCGCCAGCACCCGTATTCCGACTGGGCGCGCAAGGCCCTGATCATGCAGGCCTACGCCTATTACGAGGCCAAGGAATACGACGACACGATCAACGCCGCGACGCGCTACGTCACCCTGCATCCGGGCAGCAACGACGCCGCCTATGCGCAGTATCTGATCGCCTCGTCCTATTTCGACATGATCCCCGACATCACCCGCGACCAGGCGCGCACCGAGAAGGCGATGGCCGCGCTCGACGAGGTGACGCGCAAATATCCGAATTCGGAATATGCCAACGCCGCCAAGAAGAAGCTCGACGTCGCCCGCGACCAGCTCGCCGGCCGCGAGATGATGGTCGCCCGCTATTATCTGGAGCGGAAGGATTTCATCGGCGCGATCAACCGCTTCAAGATCGTGGTGACCCAGTATCAGACCACGCGCCATGTCGAAGAGGCGCTGATGCGGCTGACCGAGTCCTACATGGCGCTCGGCATTGTGCCGGAGGCGCAGACCGCCGCCGCCGTGCTCGGCCATAACTTCCCCGACAGCCGCTGGTATCAGGACGCCTATCGTTTGGTGAGGGGCGGCGGCGTGGAGCCGAGCGAGAACAAGGATTCCTGGATCAGCAAGCTGTTCCGCAAGCGCAGCGCCTGAGCCCGAGCAGAATCGCATAAGATCATTATCGGTCGGATGGCTTGTGGCTGCTGCCACAGCCCCCTCTTGCCAAAACCCTGGTGTTCTGCTTTTGTTCTAGTTGGCGGCGTTGACGGGGTTGGGATTCGCCGGTGCGAATCTCCCGGTTCGGGGCCGGTAGGATCAGGGTCTGCAGCCATGCTGACGCGTCTTTCCATCCGCGACATTGTTCTGATCGAACGCCTCGATCTCGATTTCGAGAAAGGGCTGGCCGTGCTCACCGGCGAGACCGGCGCCGGCAAATCCATCCTGCTCGACGCCTTTGCCATGGCGCTGGGGGCGCGCGGCGACGCGACCCTGGTACGGCAGGGGGCCGAGCAGGGCCAGGTGACGGCGGTGTTCGACGTGCCCGCGCGGCATCCGGTCTGGAAGCTGCTGCGGGCGCAGGGCATCGAGACCGACGACGATCTGCTGATTCTGCGGCGGGTGCAGCTCGCCGACGGCCGCAGCCGCGCCTTCGTCAACGATCAGCCGGTCAGTGTGCAGGCGCTGAAAAGCCTCGGGTCGGTGCTGGTCGAGATTCACGGCCAGCATGACGACCGCGCGCTGGTCGACGCCGCGACCCATCGCCGGCTGCTCGATGCCTATGCCGGGCTCGACAATGAGGCCGCCAATGTCGAGAAGCGCTGGGAGGCGCGGCGGACGGCGGCCGACGCCGTCGAGGCGCATCGCCGCGACATCGAACATGCGCGGCGCGAGGCCGATTATCTGCGCCATGCCGTGACCGAACTGACCAAGCTGGCGCCCGAGGCGGGCGAGGAAACCGCGCTGGCGACGCGCCGCACCGCGATGATGCAGGCGGAGAAGATCGCCGGCGATCTGCAGGAGGCGCTGGATGCGGTGGCAGGATCGGCTTCGCCGGTGCCGGCGTTCAGTGCCGCCGTGCGGCGGCTGGAACGGCGCGGCACGCAGGCGCCGCAACTGGTCGAGCCGGCGGTGCGGGCGCTCGACATCGCGCTGCATGCGATCGAGGACGCGCGCAGCCATCTCGAAACCGCCTTGCGCGCCGCCGATTTCGATCCGCACGAGCTTGAGCGCATCGAGGAGCGTCTGTTCGCCCTGCGTGCGGCCGGGCGCAAATACAATACGCCGGTCGACGGCCTCGCGGCGCTGGCGGAGACATATGCCAATTCGCTGGCCTTGATCGATGCCGGCGAGGAAAAGCTCGGCGCCCTTGAAAAGGCGGCGCTCGAAGCCGACGAGATCTATCGCAAGGCGGCGGAGAAATTATCGGCGGCGCGCCGCAAGGCGGCGGCTGCGCTCGACAAGGCGGTGAATGCCGGGATCAAGCCGCTCAAGCTGGAACGCGCCGCGTTCACGACCCAGATCGACAGCGATCCGGCGGCGGCCGGCCCCTTCGGTATCGACCGCGTGGAATTCTGGGTGCAGACCAATCCGGGCACGCGGCCGGGCCCGCTGATGAAGGTGGCGTCGGGCGGCGAACTGGCGCGCTTCCTGCTGGCGTTGAAGGTGGTGCTGGCCGATCGCGGCTCGGCGCCGACGCTGATCTTCGACGAGATCGATACCGGTGTCGGCGGCGCCGTGGCGGACGCCATCGGTGCGCGGCTGGCGACGCTGGCCGCGCGCGTGCAGGTGCTCGCCGTCACGCACGCGCCGCAGGTGGCCGCCCGTGCCGATCGCCACTATGTGATTGCCAAGGATGCGCTCGACCGCGGCAAGCGGGTGGCGACCCGCGTCACCCCGGTCGCCGCCGAACGCCGCCGCGAGGAAATCGCCCGCATGCTGGCGGGCGCGGAGATCACCAACGAGGCCCGCGCCGCCGCCGACCGGCTGCTGCAGGCGGCAGCGTAGGGCACAACCGTCATGCCCGGCCTTGTGCCGGGCATCCACGTCTTTAAAACATGCCCGGGAAAAC
>JAEWCJ010000223.1 GCA_023390695.1 Pseudomonadota bacterium
GTGCGGACCCGGGCTTCAACGGCTGCTGCTGGCTCTCGTGCGGCGCCCAGCCCGAGAGCCATACGATGTCGAAGGTCGCACGCACGCGGCTGTCGGGATCGCTGAAGCGCGCGTGGTAGATTTCGGCCATGCGCAGGAACGTCGCCCGCCGGGCCGGTTTGCGCCTGCGCTCCGCCAAAACATTGGTGGCGCCCATCCGGCGCAGATCCCGCATCAAGGCGAAGACGTCCGGGTAGCGAACGGTCAGACGATCGGTGTCGGTGACGGGCAACGCAAACCCGGCACGCTGCAGCAACGCTCCCAGATCGCGCAAGTCGGCGAACGGAGCGACACGCGGCGAAACGCCTCCTTCGATTTCCGCCTCGGCCTGGGTGAAAGCCTGCCGCAACTCGGTCAGCGTTTCCCCGCCGAGCAAAGCGGCGAGGAAAAGTCCGTCCGGCTTCAACGCGCGGCGGATCTGGATAAGGGCACCAGGCAGATCGTTGACATGATGCAGCGATAACGCCGAGACGGCCAGATCGAGCACACCGCCCGCGAACGGCAAGGCCTCCTCGTCAGCGACCACCTGCAGAGCAGTCTCATCGCGGACAACGTCGTCACGCACGGCGAGCAACGCGTCAACGAGCCGACGCTTCAAGAGTCTGTCCGGCACCGCATCGCCCAACGATCCGATATCGGCCGCCAGCGCGAAATGCCGTTTCACCACAGCAAGCCGGTCCGCAAGATCGTCGGCGATGTGTTCCAGCAGGAATGTCTCCGCGCCGCCCGCGACGGCGCGGTGGCGGCGGCGGCGCAGCAAGGCACGATCGAAGATCACTGGACTGTCAGGCACTGGCAAACGGCTCCTTCCGGCGATAGCCTGCTGTCATGCCTGCTTCCGTGGCAGAACAACAGGCCCCGTCCCTGTTTCGCCGTGCAGCCTCGGCTTTGCGCGCGCCGTTTCGTCTCGCCTTTGACGCCGCCCTGCCTCCGCTTTGCCCGGCCTGCCGCGAACCCGTCGGGGTCACATCCGGCCTGTGTCCGGCCTGCTGGTCCAAGCTCTCGCCCATTGAACGGCCCTTCTGCGAACGGCTGGGAATCCCCTTCGTCTATGACCCCGGCCCCGGCATTCTGTCCATGCAGGCAATCGCCGATCCGCCCGCCTATCATCGGGCCCGGGCGGCCGTCCGCTATGACGAGATCGCGCGGGCGCTAGTGATCGCGTTCAAATATGGCGACCGGCTCGATCTCGCCCCGACCCTCGGCCGCTGGATGGCACGGGCAGGCCAGGAACTGCTGGCCGACGCCGACACCCTCGTGCCGGTGCCATTGCATTGGCGCCGCCTGTGGGCCCGGCGCTTCAACCAGTCGGCGGCCCTGGCCGGCGTTGTCGGGGAGATCAGCTGCGTGCCTGTCAGCCATGCCGCCCTGAAACGCCGCAAACCGACCCCGCAGCAGGTGGGGCTGTCGCGCTCCGAGCGCGCCCTGAATGTGCAGGGCGCCTTCCAGGTGCCCGCGGAGGGCAAGGCGGCGGTCACGCAACGGAGAATCGTGCTGGTGGACGATGTGCTCACCTCCGGTTCCACCGTCGATGCATGCGCCCGCGCGCTCCTGCGGGCCGGCGCGAAAAGCGTGGATGTTCTTGTTTTTGCAAGGGTTGTGGACGCGACGCGGGCAACCATATAGTGAACCTGCGGGGTGACCGACGGGCTTCAGTCCACATGTCCATTGAAATCTACACCACACCCTTCTGCCCCTATTGCGGCTGGGCAAAGGAACTTCTCGACCGCAAGGGCGTGCCCTTTACGGAAATTGACGTGAGCGGCGACCGCGCTCTGCGCGCGGCCATGATCCAGCGCGCCCAGGGGCGCATGACCGTCCCGCAGATTTTCATCGGCGATCACCATGTCGGCGGATGCGACGATCTTTACGCCCTGGACGAGGCCGGAAAGCTCGATCCGCTGCTGACCGAAGTCGACGGTCAGCAACCATGAGTGCGACATCGGCGACGTTCCGCGTCGGCCTGATCCAGATGAGGTCGGGCCGCACGCCGCAAGCCAACCTGGACGCGGCGGCGAAGCTGATCGGCCAGGCCAGGAGCAGCGGCGCCGATTACGTGCTCACCCCGGAAATGACCAACATCATGGAGGTTTCGCGCGAGCGGCTCTTTGCCGAGATCGTGGAGGAGGAGAAGGATATCTGCCTCACTGCGTTTCGCGAACTGGCCCGCAAGCTGTCGCTTCATCTGCATGTCGGCTCGCTGGCGATCAAGGTCTCGCCCGACAAGGCGGCAAACCGCTCCTTCCTGATCGATCCCAAGGGCGACATCGTCGCGCGTTACGACAAGATCCACATGTTCGACGTCGATCTCGACGGCGGCGAGAGCTACCGGGAATCCCGCAGCTACCGGCCCGGCGAACTTGCCGTCCTCACCGACCTGCCTTGGGCGCGTTTCGGGCTGAGCATCTGCTACGACCTGCGCTTCCCGGCGCTTTATCGCGCGCTGGCGGAAGCGGGCGCCACCGTTCTCACAATTCCTTCCGCATTCACCCGCGTGACCGGCGAAGCGCATTGGCATGTTCTGATCCGCGCGCGCGCGATCGAGACCGGCTGCTTCGTGCTGGCTGCCGCGCAGGGCGGCCGGCATGAAAACGGCCGCGACACCTACGGCCATTCGCTCGTCGTCGATCCGTGGGGCCGCATCCTTGCGGAAGGCGGCACCGATCCCGAAGTAATCATGGCAGAGATCGATCCGTCCCACGTCGCTGCGGCACGGGCAAAAATTCCATCGCTGCAGCATGGACGGCGGTTCGAGATCGTCGAGCCGATCGCGGAGCCGACGCATCTGCATGTGATTCGGGACAAGACATGATTCGTTACACGCTCGTCTGCGACAAAAAGCACCGGTTCGAAGTCTGGTTCGGCAACTCTGCCGAGTACGACAAGCAGCGCAAACGCAAGCTCGTGACCTGTCCGGCTTGCGGTTCCTCCAAGGTGGACAAGGCGATCATGGCGCCGGCGATATCCAGTGCCGGCAAGCGGCGGAGTTCGGCAGAATCGACCACGAACGAGCCTGCGGCCGTGCCCGCGGCTCCGGTTGCCATGGTCTCACCGCAGGAATTGGAACTGCGGACCAAGCTCAAGGAACTGCGCGATCATCTGATCAAGAATGCCGACAATGTCGGCAAGAAATTTCCGGAAGTCGCCCGCAAGATGCATTACGGCGAGATCGAGCATCGTTCGATCTATGGCGAAGCCTCCCCCGAGGAGGCCAAGGAATTGCACGAGGAAGGCGTCGAGTTCCATCCGATCCCCGTGCTGCCGGACGACAGGAACTAGCAAAGTCTCCCAGCAATTCCTCTGCCGTCATGGCCCTTCACTGGGCACTGGATCGTCCGCTTTCGCGGACGATGACAAACGAGGCGCGCGGACGTGTTCAATGCGCCCAGATCAGCAG
>JAEWCJ010000226.1 GCA_023390695.1 Pseudomonadota bacterium
AAAATTCCAAAACGCGACTCGCGGCCCCCATCACAGGTGGGGCGATCGCGAGGCAGTAATGCACTCGATAGTGATCATCCGATGGCTGGATGGCAATAAACGCATAGGCGCCCGCGCGCGCGGCGGCGAAGTCAAAAGCCCGATCCAAAGATATACTGAAGAATTTCTAAGAGAATTTGATCCGGCTAGGTTCGAACTCCACTCGGGCACGCAAAAGAACGATCAGCATTCCTCGCAGTGTATAGCACTGCATTGTTCCTTGCCTGGTCCCAACGTATATCGCGATGCTTTTGAGCGCCTGAAATAGGGCCACATTCTTTCCGGTACAGACGACCGTAAAAGCGAAGGGCCCTGATCCCGCAAAGATCAAGGCCCGAAAGATCGCTGGTCGGTTTGGAGAGACGGCAGCGGCGATCACGTCACGCGCAAGTGGCGTCACGATTACTGCGGGGCGCGCTCATAGTCAAACCCCGGTCCGAAAGGTGCGAGGGGTGATCGCCGGCGCGATGCAGCGCCGACAAGTAGGCACCGCGCTGGTCCGCGCATCGCGAGACCAGCGCCCAAAGCGACGGTCGGCTCCGGCGGGCAGGATCGCAAGGGCATCGGGACCACCTTGGCTATATGCCGGGGCTGGTCGTCCTATGCCCTTTGCTCAGGTCTCTCCAACAGGCACGAACTGAGGAGAGAATAGATGCTGGCAATCACGGAAACGCCGACGACGGCGAAAACCTTCACCGAACAGGAAGCGCGCGACTATCTCGCAAACCTGGAAGCGCAGAATGCCCAGCGGCCGTCGGTGCGCGCGCTCGGCGCGGAGTGGGGATGGGATAAATCGAAGGTGCAGCGTCTTTTGTCTCGCGTTGAGAGTGAGACACCTCGGCTAGATGAGCGATACAGCCCTAATGTCTCACCTGAGACAGACACGCCATCGAGCGAGCAATTGAATAACCTGCTCACCAACGCGGCGGCCGAATTAGACGAGAAGATCGACAAGGACGCGGAATTTTATTGGGAGATCGAGTCACAAATGCGTATCGAGGTATTGCCGGTGAGCAATGGCGGGATCGAACTGCATCAAGAAAATGCGCCAGGCGGCGCGCGGGCAACAATCCACGTCAGCGAGCAGAACATCGTAAGGCTGGCCCGCTACATGCTGTATGCCGCCGGCTTTCAAAACGTTAGCCTGTATTCCCGCGTCGTTGATGGAAACGTTGATATCAATGATGGCAATGCCGCTCGAGACTTCGACTGGCCCCAACGGCGGACATAAACTGGCAAGTGACGTCTCGACGTCATGGCGCGACCGACCCGCGACGACATCGAATTCGCGCGCCGGCACCGTCGGCAGAAACGTCGATCGGCGCCGGCGCTGTGTGTCTTGCGGATCGCCGAATTGAACCGCCTGTTTTCGGCTCGCTGGGGCGATCACCTCCCAGATGACGACGCCGGTCGGGCCGACGCCGTGCTGATGCTTCACCATCTGGCCAGACTGGCTCGCGATACCGAACATCGAATGCGGTCATGGCTCGCCGCCCGCGCGCCCTGGCTATCCGAGGACGAAGCCGCCGAGCTCATCACCGGCGTACTGAAACGTCCGCTCAAATTCCGGGCTGATACCCTGGCCGCGCGCCTCGGCCTTACCGACGCCGAGCGGGCCGCGCTCAGGATCACGACCATCGGGGCGATCGACGTCACCGCCGAGCAGCGCAAGGAACGTCGCCGAGAGCGCAGCCGGGCGCGCAAGGAAGCCATCAGACGCGCCAACGGTGCGCTACCACGTGCCGAATGGCTCGGCCTTCATCAACGTCCGGCTACAGCATTAGAGGGATATAATGGTGTAGCCGCACCTTGCCTCGATCATCAGAAAACATGATCTGATTTTCAATTAGGATCAGGAATATTGCTAGGCCCGAGGGGTGTGTGTGCCTGGCCGTATCGTGGCGCCGCCGGCGGCGAGACAGCCGAGAAATGGCGCAACCGGTTTTTGACCGGTTGGACGTCGTGAGCCTCTCTGAATGATTTCAATGGCTTGTGGCGGTACGCCCGTGGTCCCAAGTAGGAAGGACAACATAAGGGCAACAATATCAAAGGGTTGGTCACGTTCGGCGAGCGGTGGACGCCGACAGGAAGGCCGGCCGGGGGGTGAGGCCGGCAACCCCCTTCGGGTTTCAGAGGTCAGGGTCTAGAGCACATCTGACATCCGAGCACCTTTCGGGCTGGCCCGCTTGTCGACACGTGCACGAGCGGCAGCACAGGTGGGTACAAATGAACCCTGCGGCCGGTGATGCGGGGTGCTTTTCGAAATAGGGCCACATGTAGTTTTGCGAGCCCCCCGGTAATAGCGTGGGGATGGAGCAGCACACATTCGACCCGGCATTCGAAAGGCTATTGGCCGACGCGGACGATGATCCGCGGGCGAACGCTGACGCTGCGATCGTCGCGGACGCTCTGGCGCGGCAGGGCTTCGATGCTTTCAAGGTTGGGGTGGGGCGCGGGCTTGATGCGCGCCAGGTGCGGTTTGCGCTGGGCCTTCATGCCGGGCTCGAGCAGTGGCGGGCTTATGCGGCCGCCGGCTTCAAGCCTGATGTCGAAAACCCGGGCAAGGATAACAGCTTTCGTTCGGCGGCGAGCAAGGCCGCAAAGACGAAAAAGATCGCCGACTTCATCGACCTGTTGAACAAGGCACGCACTGAAAAGTCGAAGCCGTTGGCGCCGATGACGAAGGCCGAGCGGCTGGCGCTCCTGGATAACGTCGCGCGCGGCCATGAGACGGCTACGACGCAGCAGATGCGTGCGGTCATGGCCGGCATCGAGCTCGACGAGCGCATCGCCGCGACAGCGCCGGACCATGATCCGGTGGCCACCTTGACCGAGATTGCGGCGCTATCGCCGCTCTGCGCGCAACTCGCCGACGAGCTGGCGCGGGTGAACAACATCAACTTTTCTTCGGCCAAGGCGCTGGCATCGCCGAGCGCGCCGGCCATCAAGACGCAAGCCGTGACTGCCCTGATCGACGCGCCGGCACGGCCGGGCGCGGAGGCGGCGGCGGACGCACGGGGATAACGGGAATCTCATGCTTGGGACACGAAACAAACGATCGAGTGCAATCAACGTCGGACTGCCCTGGCGGGGCATGCTTCCGCGTCCCGATAGCATCACTGGATCCGATGATCGTGCGCAGGCGGCAGGGATGTACGTGGGTTTCTCGAAATTCATGCACATCACGTCGACGCAGGTTCTGCACAAGCCGGTCGATTACGTGCTGGCCGGCCAGCAGCACGGTTCGCGACCGACTCGTTTGGCCGGCCGTGCCCTGCAGCACGCTTTTGGGGAATGAGAATGAAGGCGACGAAATCGAGCAACGATAGAAAGTCGCTGTTGACCCAGCGATTGCCGGACGGCCGCGCGCTGGCCGACGTCCGACATCTTGCGAGCGTGCTTGTTTCTTTGGACGTGCCTGGTGCCTCACACGAGAAAGGCCGGGAAGAGAATGCTGAGGCGTATGCTGCGCATCTGTCCAACATCTTCAATCAGGCCGGAAATATCGGCGTCGAGATGTGGATGCGCGATATGCAGGCCAAACAGCAGGCGCGGAGCGCGTGATGCTCAGCAGTGATTTGATCCGCCGCGCGAAGGAAATCGAGGCAGTTGAACTGCCGGACGGCCGGCGTGCGGCGTCTCTGCGGCCGCACGAATTGCACCGCGCGCTTGCCGCGCTGCGCATTCCCGGCATTGCGCCGGACATGGGCAAGCAGGCGCTTCTGGCGGCCTACGCCGCGCGGCTCGATGTGGTCGCTGCGGACCTGCGTGGCCCGTTGCCAGCATCGCGTACACGCGCTCTGGCTCCGAAAGACCTTTCGCAAACCATGATGCGGCGTGCCGCGGCGGTGATTGCCGGCATGACCGACAGCCTCGGGGCCGATCCCAGCCGCGCGCCGGCCGGGCCGCACCACACCATGACGCCGAGGGAATGATGTTCGAACCCGCCCGCACATTGCGAGAAAGCGACGACGACGTGGAGTTCAGCCAGGTGGTCACGCGCTGTCTATCCGAATCCGATGCGTCCTATCTGGAAGCTCTCGCCGTGTGCGGCAGCGACGATGAGTTGGCAATCACGCTTGTTGAAAAATGGCTCCGGGGAAATCACGCCTTGCGGAGATTGCAGAATGCGCTTGCCGACCTGATGGCGAAGCACAACGGCGATGAGCGCTTTCTTGATCGATGCCGCGCGGCCTTCTCCTCGAGAGCGAACCTGTTCGCCTTAGAGGCCGAACTGCTTTTGGATGATTGGGAGCCGTGTGCCGGCTCGCGGCACCGTCATTAAGGGAGCCTGATCTATGTCATTCCTAGCACCTATCGCTGGCGCGGCTCTGTCCACTGGCGTGCAGTTCGGCCTGTCGGAACTGTTCGGCGGGAAGAAAGGCAAGGCGCAGGAAGGCCTGTCGACGTTCCAGCCGACCGGGATCAACGCCGGCGGCCTGACGAGCGGCATGTCCGGTGGCAATATCACCATCACGCCATCCGGCGAGCGGCTCGGTCTTGTCGGAAATATCGCCTCGCGCTTCGGCGAGCAGGCCGGGCTGCTGTCCCGGCTGCGCGAGAGCGTGGCGCCCGGCATTTCGGCTTTGCGGACCTCGCGGCTGCAGGAGATCGACAACGCCCGCAACTCGGCGATCAGCAACCTGCGCGACAACATGGCCCGCCGCCGCGTGCTCGGATCGAGCTTCGGCAACGACACCATTGCGCGCGCGGAACTGGAATTCGGCAAGGAGCGCGAGCGTGTGGCCGCCGAGTCCTTCCTGCAGGAACTCGAACTGTCGAACAACCTCATCAATCAGGAATTTGAGGCAGGCCGCGCACAGTTCCAGACCGGGCTCGACGAACTCAATCTGCAGGCCGACATCGGAACGAAACTCGCTGGGGTGGCTACGCAGATACTCGGAGACAATGCGCGCTTATTGGCCAGCATGAACGCGACAGAGGCGGCGGGCGCCGGCAAGTTCTTCGGTGAGACACTCCAGTCGTTCGCGAAGCAATTCGGCAAGACTAGCAGCAGCGTGACGGGCGGCGGGCTGCCGCCGTTCCAGCCCCGCACATCTGCAGGGGCGATCTACTGATGACAAACGGCTTCTTTCTCGGTGGTGGGTAAGGCGCATGAACGCGATCAAGTCATTCTCCGAAAAAATCCGCGACATGCTCGAGCCGGAAGAGGGTGGCGATGCCGTCGACATCTCTGCAGCTCGTGTCATGCGCGATGCTGCCAAACTGCCGGACGGTCGGAAGGTGGCGGACCTGTCTGCTGAGGAACTGGCAACCGCATTGATCGAGTTACGAGTGCCAGGCACTGCCCGCGGCAACACCCGCAAGGCAAACCTGTGCTGCTACGCCGTCACGCTTCGGGCCATCGCCGATGAAGCCGGCCAGGAGGCAGTGTCGTTATGGCGACTGCTTAACGACGGCGGCAATTCCCAAGAGGAGGACAACGACGATGACGACGAAAAATCACGATGAACTGAACAGCGCGCTCGAGAACGATCTGCGGCAATTGTCGCCGGAACAGTTCAAGCAGGTCAGTGAGGTCGTCGGCAAGGTTCAGCGCAGCCAGGTAAGCCAAGCTGATGTAAATCGTCGGGTAGCGAACATGAGCGACGCAGAGTTCGATCGTCTCAAGGATTCGTGGGGCTGCTGACCATGGGCGAGCTCGATGCAGTCAGCGAGGAACTGGCGCCAGAACACGATGAAGCGGCAGCCACACCGGCAGCCACGCCGTCAGTCCACGACGACGATCTCGCTGACCTTTTCAGCGAATGGGACAAAGCACATGCTCCGGATGTGGCCGAGCCGCAGCTTGTCGAGAACGCTGCTCCGCTCGCCGGGGAGGGCCGACCGCAGACCGATAACCCGCCGCACACGCCAAAAGGTCTTCTCGACCTGTTGAAGCAGACTAACGCCGCCCGCGATCGACTTGTTGAAACGCAGAGCGCCGGCGCGCAGTCGATCTATGCCGTCCCCGGCGGTTTGGAAATGGCGATCAAGATGGACACGATCGCCGCCTTTGCAGAAACCGCACTGCAGGGATTGCACGCCCAGGAGATGCAACGCCGCGAGGGGGAAGACGGTGCGGCGGTGCTTGCTGAAGCCAGCCGCCGCCTTGAAGGCATGGATGTGCCGGAGGGGTACGTCGAACGTTGGCTTATGGCTGAATACGCCGCCAATCCTGACGTAAAGCGCGCCTGGGACAACCGCAATCGAAGTCAGGACGACCGCGATTTTGGGTCGGTTGTCATCGAGAACGCACTGCGACGCCTAGTCAAGGACGCGCGCAAAATTCCGTCCGCGATTGATCACGAGGCGACGGCTGATCGCATGGTTATCAGCGCGTACATGCGCGGAGGCGGCAAGGCGCCGCCCCCGGAGGACAGCAAGGCATATTCGCGGCGCCTGCAAAATATGACGGACGCTGAGTTCAACAAGCATCGCGAAGAAACATACGGGATCTGACAATGTCACAGGAAAAAGCGTCTGAAGCGGTTGCTGTTCTCGACACCATCGAGGTTGGCCCGGATGCCAAGATCGATCTTGCCGATGAAATGCAGCGGTTACTCGATCCGAGCGAATGGGAATTCTTGCAAGCGCAGATGCGGGATCTCGGCGCGCCCCTCGAGGTGGTCGTGGAAGAGCTAATCGATCATCGGATGTCCGCCGATCAATATGCGCGGTTTCTCTATCTGCAGCGCACGGCGCCGGACACGCTCCAATCCGTTGCGGCTAATCACGGCGAGATGGTCGGTCGGCGCCTGGCGCGGGCCTTCTTCGGTTTCAGGGGGGTGTAAATGGGCTTTCCGTATCAGAGCACATCTGTCTCCGGCTATAACTCCAATCCGCCGGCGGATGACGGGTCGCAGACCGATGTGAACCGCGTCAGATGGGCCACGATCAAGTCGAAGCTGACAGACCCGTTCTCGTCCTTCGCGTCGGCGGTCAACAACGCGATCAGCGCGGCATTCGGCAAGATTCCCGGCGGCGCCGGTGTTGCCGACACTGCGGTCAGTTACGCGGTGCTCTCCGCGGACCAGGGCAAGCTGATCCGCGCGACGGCGGCAGGCATTACGATCACGACGCCGGATGCCGGGGACGTCGGCGGCCCATTCCTATTCCGCTTCTTGAACGATAGCGACGGCGACGTTCAGTTCTCCGCCTTCAGCGGACAGACTATCGATGGCGTCGCGAGCATTTCCGTGCCGTCGAAGTGCGGCCTGACCATCGACACGAACGGCACCAACTGGTTCACCGACGGCCAGAACTTCCAGCGCACGCAGATTGTGCCGCAGGGTTACCTGACCCTCATCCCGGAATCGACGGACCCGCTCAGCCCGGTCCCGAGTTCGGATCAGTCCGCGAAGACGGCGGTCTATTACCGCCCGGACAAGGGCGATCTCATCCCGATCCCGAACGGTTCGAATTTCGCGGTCAAGTCGTTCAGCGAATTGACGCTGGCGCTGGTCTCGAACCACGTCGCCAATGCGATCTATGACGTCTTCGTTTTCGATGACGGCGGCACGCTGCGGCTCGTCACCGGTACCGCATGGAACACGGCGACTGCAGGCAGCGGCGCGCGCGGCACAGGTGCCGGCACGACCGAGCTGACGCGCCTCAAGGGCCTTTTGGTCAACAAGAACCAGATGACCGTCCGCAACGGCGCAACGACCTACACGATGGCCGCGATGAGCGGTCTTTATGTTGGCACGCTGTACATGGACGAGTCGAACGGGCAAATCACCTGCCACGTCACCGCGGGTCAGAACCGAAAGTGGGGGGTATGGAATGCCTACAATAAGCGGCAGCTTCAAATCAGTGCCAGCGATTCTACAACGTCATGGGATACCCCGGGAACGAGCTTCAGGCAGTCACGCGGGCAAACAGGCAACAAAGTGACTGTTCTGACCGGAATTTCCGATTCCGACATCGACATCATTTTCAGTCAGCACGTCAGGATCGGAACGACGATCGCTGAGTTGTCTTGTGACATCGCAATCGGCATTAACTCCACGTCATCCGGATCCGGATCAATCGGTCGGCATTACAAGAGTCCTGGGGTGGGAATAGCAGTGCAAACCGGCGCCACGGTGAATGCGGAATATGTCTTTAGGGGCAACCTCGGAATCTCAAGCATAAACTGCTTAGAGCGCGCTCCCTTTGGATCGAGTAGCAACACTGCGTTCGATGGCGGCAGTTTTATGCGGTTGACAGCGAAATGGATGGGCTAATTGCTGCGCCTACCAATGTATTCGGCGCAAATTGATCCGAATATGCCAACGCCAGCGTTTTTACTGTCGATGCGTTTCGCGCTGAAGCCCAAATGAGAAAGGCGAACGAGAGTATCGTCAGAAGATGCCGACTGGTATGGGAAACCACCCAACCAATCGTGCACATCATGCGACCATGACATGCCGCGTTCCCGATATCTCTTGATGTGGTTTAGTGGATTTCGGCCAGTCGCAAGGAGGCCCGCGCAAAAGGCGGTCTTGAACGTCAATCGCGCGACGGGTTGGAGCAGTGGAGTCTTGCAATATGTTCTCTTCGCAACAGCCCACAAGTTGCAGAGAGGCGTCTTCTGGTAGATGGCTATCGCCAAAAGCCCTCCAGGCGAAACGAGTGTGCTCGTATGATCTATGGCGCGCCACAAGTCGCCGGTGTGGTGAAGAACCCCCCAGGAATGAACCACGGGAAACTTTCTTGTTTCATCGAAAACGTCTTTGTGAGCGACAGACCACAAGCCCGACTTGGCGCGTGATGACAGCAGCGCGCGCGTAGCATCGACGGAATGCGGATCAACATCGATACCATGGACTTCCGAGGCGCCAAGTTCGAGAGCCGCCAGCATGGATAGTCCTGATCCGCAGCCAACATCGAAAAAAGGTTTTCCCTTAATCGCCTCACGGCCAATGAGACGGTCGAGTCCTTGAATGGCCGCATCAACGCGGCGCCCATCAATCGCACCGACGAAGCTCTGCCAGTTGCGACCGAAGTCAAAACGCGTTTCGGGAGCAATCGGGAAGGCATCCATCAGTCGGCCCTTTCGCTAGTGGTCGAAATTCAACCCTAGGCTGCCTCCCCCGTCAATCCCGCCTGCCAGCCCGTATGAGGTCGTATGGCCTTTTCGCTCAATCTTATCGAGCCGGTACGCCGGGTCGCCGTTTCCTTTCGGGCTTTTCCGCAGAAGTTGTCTCTTCCCCAGGATGGTCCATAGGAATTCTCCGCCTTTGGCAAAGATATTACCGCCGCCCGAATGGGCAGCAGTTGAAATCTTAACCGAAGCAGTTGAGACTGTCCGTGGGTGTAGCAACCCGGACCAGTGATAAGCCGCAACAGTTCTTGGCAGAACTTGGCCCGATGCCGTTTGGCGACGGGATAGGGCAACGGCTGAAGACAATCCGCGCGGTGCGGATTGACGGACGAGCTTGGCGGCTCGGCTCCGAACCCGACCATAATGGCCGGGGGCGGTGGGCTATGTCCAGAGGGGAAACCCTTAAAAGCCGCCGACCTGTCTCACTGGCAGGTTGCTACCCCCCGGCTGCCGGTCTGCCACCGGCATGGCTGTAGCAGGCCAATCCAGTGAGGCACATCATGATACTCGAAATTCAAGCCGACCCGGGCGACCATCGCGCGCCCGCTAATTCTGCGGGTGCATATCAATCTACCCGGAGGTCTTTTCTAATGAACTCAGTCGTTTCTATTGCTTCCCTTGCGTCCGCATCTGCCTTATCCCTTGCCACTCCGGCGTCGGCCACGCCTGGCGGCCAAGCCGAGCTCGCTCGGGTGCTACAGATCATCGAACTGTTGCGCGAGCGCTATGTCTGCGCGGGCTGGTCGATGAACGAACAGTCCGCCGCTCTGGCTGTCGGATACTTCGAAAGACGTGCGGATGGAATGCGCATTGACGCAGACGAAGAAGGTTGGCAGCACGCAAAGGAGTTTATCTCCGACCACGGCCAGTCTTTCGATTGGGTATTAGACGGCGATCCCTCTTCCATGATCTGCCAACTCGCTGGCCATTCCCGTCGAGCGGCCGCGGTCGCTACAGCAGTGCAAGATGATCC
>JAEWCJ010000413.1 GCA_023390695.1 Pseudomonadota bacterium
CCATGCACCTGCACGGCCATCACTTCCGGCTTCTCGACAATCTGGACGACGGGTGGAAACCGTTCTGGCTCGATACGGTCGTGGTCAATCCGCAGCAAACGGCCCGCATCGCCTTCGTAGCCGACAATCCCGGCAAGTGGATGATTCACTGTCACATGCTGGAACATCAGGAAACCGGAATGGCCGCCTGGTTCGAGGCGAGCTAGCTCGCATTGCGCTTGAAGAGAGCTCGATAGACCACGGGCAAGGCATCGGGCAGGTCCTCCGAGATCAAACCGGGACCGACATGGTTCGCCGCCTCGCCGTGCAGCCAGACCGCGGCACAGGCCGCCTCGAAGGCCGGCATCCCTTGGGCCAGCAGCCCGGTCGCAATGCCTGCCAGAACATCGCCCGAACCCGCCGTCGCCAACCAGGCGGGTGCATTGGCGGCTATCGCCGCACGCCCGTCCGGGGCGGCGACAACGGTATCCGCCCCTTTGAGCAGCACGACGGCCTGTGTTTCATGTGAAGCAAGTTGAGCCACCTCAAGTTTTTGTTTAACTGAAGTATTTTCAGATATTTTCTTGAATAACCGAACAAATTCGCCTTCGTGAGGCGTAAGAATCGCCCCTTCTGATGTGCGATTTGACAGGGCTGTAAAGAGCTTTTCGGGATTGTCCGCAAAACTCGTCAGAGCGTCCGCATCCAGCACCACCGACCGGTTTTCTGCCAAGGCGCAAAGCACGTTCGCCTGCATCTTCGCCCCGGTTCCGCCGCCCGGGCCAAGCAGCACGGCGTTGATCCGGCGGTCCTGCAGAAATGTCCGGAACTCATCCGGACCGTCCACGGCCTTTACCATCACCGACAGGCTGCCGGCGGCATTGACGACAAGGGCATCCTGCGGACTGGCGATTGTGACCAGCCCCGCGCCTGCCCGGAGCGCCCCGCGCGCCGCGAGACGCGCCGCACCGGTCGAAGCGGCCAGCCCTCCTGACACCGCAACCGCATGACCGCGCGCGTATTTATGGGCGTCGATACGGGGAACGGGAAAGCAATGCTGCCACAATACCGGTTCACTCAAGAACGTACGCGGGCATATGGAAGCCAGAACCTGCTCCGGAATGCCGATGTCCGCAACGACAACCGTTCCACAATGCAGCCGGCCCGGCAGCAGAAGGTGACCGGGTTTGCGCCGGAAGAAGGTCACCGTTTCATGCGCCTGCACAGCCGTTCCCATGACGGCCCCAGTATCGCCGTTAATGCCGCTCGGCAGATCGACCGCCACGACATGGGCGCCGCTTCCGTTGATCGCCTCGATCAGGGCCCGCGCCGGCCCTTCCACAGGCCGGTCGAGGCCGGCGCCGAATAGCGCGTCGACCAGAATATCGGCCGGCCGCAGCCGCTCCGGATCTGCAGGCTCAACCTCGCCGCCCCACCGCCGCGCCGCTTCCGCCGCATCCCCCTTCAGCCCCGAGACCTCCCCGGCAAGGAGCAGCCGAACGGAATAGCCACGCTCCGCAAGATGACGTGCTGCAACAAAGCCGTCGCCCCCGTTGTTGCCAGGGCCGGCGAGGATGACGATGCGCTTGCCGCTCAGATGGGTGGCGGTGACGAGATTCAGATGGGCGGCGGTGACGAGATCGGCGACCGCGGCGCCGGCCTTTTCCATCAGTTCGATGCCGGGGATGCCGCTGCCGATGGCCAGGCGGTCGGCTTCTGCCATTTCGGCGGTGGTCAGCAATTCGTGCATGGCACCCAAATTACGCGGACCGGCCGGCGGGAACAACGCGCCTACCATGGCGGCACACCATCTGACTAATAATTAGCCACAATGCCCACAAACTGGGCGGCACCGGTCATGGACACCCCCGGCAATCCTGCTAGGATACGGTAAGCATCTGATAACACGCAGTTATTCTCGCGTTTGGCGGTTGGCATGAGACCTGCTAACGGCAAACGGGCCCCTCCGGTGCGCCCCACCGGCGGACTGGTAGAGGGATTCCAATGAAGAAGATTGAGGCCATCATCAAACCGTTCAAACTCGACGAGGTGAAAGAGGCGCTGCAGGAAGTTGGCCTGCAGGGCATTACCGTCACCGAGGCGAAGGGCTTCGGCCGTCAGAAGGGTCACACCGAGCTATATCGCGGCGCCGAATACGTCGTCGATTTTCTCCCGAAGGTGAAAATCGAGATTGTCCTCAGCGACGACATGGTCGAAAAGGCCGTCGATGCGATCCGCCGCGCGGCCCAGACCGGCAGGATTGGCGATGGCAAAATCTTTCTTTCCAACATCGAAGAAGCGATCCGGATCAGAACGGGGGAATCCGGATTGGATGCCATCTGACACGCTGGTGAAACGCCGGTCTTATCACTCTCACTCTAAGTCCCCTCAAGAAAGGGAATGCGTTCCATGACGACGGCCAAAGACGTCCTCAAGATGATCAAGGACAATGAGGTCAAATACGTTGACTTGCGATTCACCGACCCGCGCGGCAAGTGGCAGCACGTCACCTTCGACATTTCGATGATCGACGAGGAAATCTTCGCCGAAGGCACGATGTTCGACGGCTCCTCGATCGCCGGCTGGAAGGCGATCAACGAGTCCGATATGTGCCTGATGCCGGATCCGGCAACGGCCGTGATCGATCCGTTCTTCGCCGAGACGACGCTTGTTCTGACCTGCGACGTGCTCGAGCCGACCACCGGCGAGCCCTATAACCGCGACCCGCGCAGCATCGCCAAAAAGGCCGAGGGTCTGGTCAAGGCCTGGAACATCGGCGACACGGTGTTCTTCGGTCCGGAAGCCGAATTCTTCGTGTTCGACGACGTCAAGATCAGCGCCGAACCCTACAAGACCGGCTTCAAGCTCGACTCCGTCGAACTGCCGATCAACGGCGATACCGACTATGAAGGCGGCAATCTCGGCCACCGCATCGGCACCAAGAAGGGCTACTTCCCGGTGCCGCCGCAGGATTCGGCGCAGGATATGCGCACCGAAATGCTCGGCGCCATGGCGCGCATGGGCGTGAAGGTCGAGAAGCATCACCACGAAGTGGCGTCGGCCCAGCACGAACTCGGCATAAAATTCGCGCCGATGACCTACATGGCCGACCAGATGCAGGTCTATAAGTACTGCATCCATCAGGTCGCCAACATCTACGGCAAAACGGCAACCTTCATGCCGAAGCCGATCTACGGCGACAACGGCTCGGGCATGCATTGCCATCAGTCGATCTGGAAGGACGGCAAGCCGACCTTCGCCGGCAACAAATATGCCGACCTGTCGGAAACCTGCCTCCACTATATCGGCGGCATCATCAAGCACGCGAAGGCGATCAACGCCTTCACCAACCCGTCGACCAATTCCTACAAGCGCCTGGTCCCGGGTTATGAAGCCCCGGTGCTGCTCGCCTACTCCGCGCGCAACCGTTCGGCGTCGTGCCGCATTCCGTACACGACCAATCCGAAGGCCAAGCGCGTCGAAGTGCGCTTCCCCGATCCGATGGCCAATCCGTATCTCGCCTTCGCGGCGATGCTGATGGCCGGCCTCGACGGCATCAAGAACAAGATCGATCCGGGCTCCGCGATGGACAAGGATCTCTACGATCTGCCGCCGGCGGAGCTGAAGCAGATTCCGACCGTCTGCGGCTCGCTGCGCGAGGCACTGGAAAGCCTCGACAAGGACCGCGGCTTCCTGAAGGCCGGCGGCGTCATGGACGACGATTTCATCGACGCCTATATCGAGCTCAAGATGACGGAAGTGATCCGCTTCGAGCACACCCCGCATCCGGTCGAGTTCGAGATGTATTACTCCGCGTAAGATCATCGCACATGCGATGGACTGCAAAGGGCGCTCGCAAGAGCGCCCTTTTTGCTGGAGCGGGGTCAGGCGGATCTCATGCAAAAGGCGCCCCAGGCGGAGCGCCTCGTGATAGCTCGGGAAGCAGACCGGTTAAATGAGAGCGATCAGACCGACGACGATCAGCGCGCCGACTGCACAGCCGAAATAGACCCGCTTCTGGCGCTCGCTCGGTCCATAGGCGCCCGCTTCCCGCCGCGCGCGGATGATCGCAGCCTCGAACTCGTCCGATGAGGAGAAGGCGCAGGCCAATGCCGCCCCCGCACGCTCGGCATCGTGCGTCAGCGTGGCGTCGGGTCCATTGGAGATTCGCAATCGCAGCATGAGGCGATGGTGGCGGCAAACGGTAAACGATTTGTTTCCGGATGCGCCCCGTCCTCATGCATTGGTACTGCCGATCAGGACAGCGCGATGCCGGGCGCGCGGCCAAATCCCATGCCGACCTGAGGCAAAAGCGGCGGCGCGTCGGCGATTTCCGGCAACGGTCCCACGGCAGATTTGCCGTGCGGCGCCCGCCACCCTTCGATGACGACGCGATTGCGTCCGGCGGATTTCGCCTGATACAGCGCCTGATCGGCCCGCGTCAGCAAAGCGGTGATGTTGGCCACCTCCGCCATCGAATCCGCCGCGCCGATGCTGACCGTGGCGTTCATGCAATGGCTGGAAATCGTGACGCCGGCCTTTTCAAAAGCCGCACGCACGCGTTCAGCGACCAGGAATGCGGTTTCCGCATTGCCTGGCAAGATGGCGGCGAATTCCTCGCCGCCGAGGCGGCCGATGATGTCGTCACCGCGCATATTACCGCTCGCCGTGGCTGCGAAGGCCCGCAACGCGTCGTCTCCCGCATCGTGACCGAAGCGGTCGTTGATCGACTTGAAGTGATCGAGATCGAACATCAGCACGGTCACCGACTCGCCCTTGCGCTTCTGCGCGGCGATCAGCTTCTGGGCAACCTCAAGAAACCCGCGGCGATTGTAGAGACCGGTCATGTAGTCGGTCATTGCCGCCGTCTTGTGCACTTGCGCACTGTGCTCCTTCGCCATGACGATGACGATGAAAGCCGTGCCGACAACGTAAAGGAGGACCAACAAGGCGAAGAGCCCGAGGAATTCCTGCCGGTCAAGAGGTTCGACGTCGGGCAGGTAATATATGGCAAGGACCGGCGAGAGAAACACAAGGCCATGCAGGACCGGCACGACGATCGCGCGCAACCTTGCGATTTTCGGATTGCGCCGCTCGCGCCGCAACTCCATCGCGGTCAGCGCCGCATAGGCGGCGATGATCAGCGAACTCAGCAC
>JAEWCJ010000009.1 GCA_023390695.1 Pseudomonadota bacterium
AGTCCAAGCTGGCCGAACAGGCGGCTTGCGATCCCATTGACATCCTTTTTCACGCCGCCGGGATCGACCCGCATGGGGCTGCGGGCGTGCCGGATACCAGCCCCGCTATGTGGGATCGTGTTCTGGCGGTGAACCTGACCTCAGCCTTTCTTTTCGCCCGCGCTGTCTTGCCGGGAATGATTGCGCGGCGGCGGGGAGTGTTGCTGTTCACGGCATCTGTTTCGGGCCTGTCGCCTACACCGTGCGAGGCGGCCTATTCGGTCTCGAAAGCCGGACTTATCCAACTTGCCAAGGCCATCGCGCTGGACGCTGCGCGCGACGGGGTTCGCGCCAATGCAATCGCCCCTGGCATGCTGGAGGCGGTCATGTCCGATCGCAGAGGCGCCATGGACGAGATGTCGCTGGTCGCTCGCCGAAAGGCCGCCGAGGCGATGATCCCTCTTGGCCGCGAAGGGCGTTACGAAGAGATTGCGCGACTGGCCCTTGCCATTTGTGACGATGAAATTTCGGGGTATGTCACGGGTCAGGTTATCACAGCAGATGGCGGATACATGTTGGCTAGAAGCCGATGACGAGGAGAAGAAACTTGAATGAGATCACGCCTCCCTCGAAGCAGCGGCGCGGCGGGAATGTCGATTTCGTCTATTCCTCGTTGCGCGAGGATATTCTGGAACTGCGCCGCGCGCCCGGCGAATTGCTGGACGAGGGCGAGATCGCCGCGAAATTCGGGCTTTCGCGCTCGCCTGTGCGTGAAGCCATCGTACGGCTGACCTCGGAAGGTCTGGCGCAACTGCTCAAGAACCGGGGGGCGATTGTCTCGCGCCTTGATATCGAAAGCCTGCCGGCCTATTTCGACGCTCAGACAATGCTGTTTCGCTTGACGGCGCGTCTGGCGGCCCAGAGGGGCGGGCAGGCGGCGGCTGAGCGCCTTGCAGCGATTCAGGCCGAACATGAGAAGAATGTGGATTCGCGTAATCCCTTCGGTGTCATCGAAACGAACCGTCGCTTTCATCTGGAAATCGCCGCGATCGGCGGCAACCGCTGGTATCAGGACTGGCTGACCTCCGTCCTGGACCAGGGGCAGCGGGTGATGCGTCTCTATGTGCGGATGCATGAAGAGGCTGTTCCGGCCGAACGCCTCGGTTTTCATTATGCGCTGATCGAGGCGATCCGGAATCACGACATCGAGGCCGCAGACAAGGCGGCGCGCGCCGACGCCCAGATCGTAAGGGATGAAGTCTCGCGCCAGATAGCGAGAGGCAACGACGCGGATTGTCCGCTCTGACGGGGGAAGCCGAGAAAAGGTTAACGAAGCGTAAAAACGTGGCGGTGTCGCTTGGCACTTAATAGTGATAATGCCCTTCCAATGATCTCAAATGGTTACGCTGGCACTTAATTTGAGAACGGGCAGATAATTTGATAATGCACATTGGCTTTTGCCACTTAATGTGAGAATGCAGTTCGCGGTGTTTTTGCTCGCGGACGTGCCATGAACAATCCATTCCCTGACGAGATTGACGAGGCGCTTTGGGACAAAGCGTGCCGTCGCGCGGATGTGATTCGAGAATTCCTGAGAGACAGGACCGGTAATGCGACAGCCGCACAGGTTGCGGACCTCGCTGCCAAAATGGAAGTCAGCCAAGCGACGGCGTACCGGCTGATCAAGCTGTTCCGCGCCGGCGGGACGGTTCTGTCTTTGATCGATCGTAAGCGCGGGCGCCCGGAGGGTCATCGGACCATGGACGACAGGCGGGAGGAGATCGTCCGCACGACGATCAAAGCATCCTACCTGAAGCGGACCCGGCCGACCGTCTCGCAACTGGTCCGGGACGTACAGACGAACTGCATCTCGGTCGGGGTGAAGCCGCCGCATCGCCGAACGATCGTGGCTCGCCTTACAGACATCGACGTGCAAAAGCGCGCCAAACGGCGTGGCGAAAAAAAGATCATTAAGGCGACGACCGCCGTTCCTGGAGTTTTTGACGCGTCCCGACCCCTGGAGATCGTCCAGATCGATCATACCAAGGCCGACGTCTTTGTTGTCGATGAGGAGAACCGGCAACCGATCGGACGGCCGTGGCTGACGTTGGCGATGGACGTGTGCAGCCGGATGGTCACCGGTTTCTATCTCACGATGGATGCACCGTCCCGGCTGTCAACCAGCCTTTGCCTGTTGCATTCCGTCTTCGATAAGTCGGCGTGGCTGAGGGAACGGGAGATCTCGGATCCGTGGCCGGTCGCCGGCCTGCCGGACTTACTGCACGTCGACAACGGCGCCGATTTCCGTAGCCATGCATTCAAGAGAGGGTGCCAGGATGCCGGCGTTGCGATCGAATGGCGACCGCCGGGCGAGCCACGCTTTGGCGGCCATATCGAGCGGCTGATCGGAACGCAGATGGGAAAGCTGCATCTGCTGCCTGGAACGACGTTCAGTAATGAACAGGAGCTTGGTGAGTACGACTCGAAGCGGCACGCGGCACTGACACTGCGGGAGCTCGAGTGTTACATTGCTCTGGACATCGCGGGATCCTACCATCAGTCGATCCACAGCAGCCTTGGTCGCCCGCCGGTTGCAGTCTGGAGGGACAACGAAGGTGAGATTCCCCTTCGGCTGCCACAAGATCGAATGCGCTTCTGGCTGACCTTCCTGCCCGAGCAGGAGCGCACCTTGCGGCCGACGGGCATTCACCTGTTCGGCCTGCGTTATTGGTCGGCCGCTCTCAACGCCGACGTCGGGCGTTCGGACCGGCGACTGCTTGTCAAATACGACCCGCGCGACATGGGGCGCGTCTTCGTGCGACGGCCCTCGGGGAATTTTGTGGAAGCCCGCTATGCCGATGTGACCCTGCCTTCGATAACGCTGCACGAGGCGGTGACCGCCCGACGCAGCCTGCTGGCGAAAGGTCGTCGTGAAGTCGACACCCGCGCCATCGTCCGCACTGCGATCGCGCAGCGCGAGCTGATTGAAGCAGCAACCAGAAAGACAGCGGCCGCGCGACGCGGGAAGGCTTCGTCGAAATCCAAGGTGGATGATCGGGGATGGGGCTCGCTCCGCGGCGTCGACTCCAGCAAACCTGTACCCTTTGTCGAGGATGCAGATTGAGCTGGAGTGAATATGAACGATGACGTCTCTCACCTGACCGCAAACGCCGCAGCGCTGCTCGCAGAAACGGACGAGCGACGTATTCGGGCGATACGATCACGCCGCTGGGTACTCTACCCGCGCGCCAAGCAAGCCCTCGACCGGCTCAACCGTCTGCTCGACCATCCGCGAGGCACACGCATGCCTTCGGTCGCGATCTACGGTGACAGCGGCATGGGCAAGACCATGATCATGAAGCGCTTCCGCGATGAGCATCCGCCGAGCTTCAACCCGGTGACGGGCACGCTGAAGACGCCGGTTCTCGCGATAGAAATGACCAGCCGACCTGGCGAGCGGCGGTTCTATGCCGAACTGCTCACCCTTCTCGGCGCGCCACAGCGGCCGCGCGCCGACATTGCCCAGATGGAGCAGGCCGCATTGCGGATCATGGCAGGCATCGGCGTACAGGTGCTCGTCATCGACGAAGTGCACAACATCCTCGCCGGAACCTATCGCGAACAGCGCATTGTCCTGAACACGCTGCGCTTCCTGAGCAACCGCCTACAGATCTCGCTTGTCTGCTTCGGTGTCAACGACGCGCGCGAAGCGATCGGCGGCGACGTCCAGCTTGCACGCCGATTCGAGCAGTTCACCTTGAGCAGGTGGGCCGGACGAGCAGTTCGAGACGCTGGTGGCGTCGATCCTGCGCAATACGCCGCTGCGTCGGCCCTCGGTGCTCACGCCGAAATCATTGCGGCGGATTCTGCAGATCACGGAGGGCATCACCGCCAGCATCTTCCACATGATCAACGATCTCGCGGTTGACGCCATCGAAGGCGGCCGAGAGCATATTGCAGACGAAGCGGTCGAAAACTGGGAGCCGGAGTTCGACGCTGAGGCGGCATTCGCGTGACGGAGAACGCGGCGCCACGGCAGTTGCCGGTGAGATTGTCGTCCTACATTGACGAGCTTCTGTCGTCCTGGATCAGTCGCCATGCAGCCTTCTACGCGGTCCCACCGCTCGTCATGCTTCGGCATTGCTTGCCGGATGTTCCCTCGTTGCGAGCAGCCGATCTCCATTTGGGCAGCGATCAGGAAATCCGCCTCGCCAGCATGTTCGCCATCGAACCGGCCGTCTTGCGTCGAATGACCTTCAGCAATGTGCCGAAGTCGTCGCATCGGCTCATCGCCGCGAGGCCAGCTCAGACCTGCACGTGCTGCAGCCCTGGTGGCGCGGAACCGGCGCCAATCCTGCGAAGCCATCTGCTGGGGTGGCGGATCACCTGCCCGCATTGCGGAGCATTGCTGCGAGGGCTCGGCGATGGGGAACTCCCCTCCCCCTTCCGGCAATATCACCGTACGGCTCTGCGGGGTGAAAAGCTGCTCGACGATGAAGCCGAACGCGGCATCCGAACCTGGACATCGCCAACCGAAATCGCACGGCTTCTGCTGATGCGGCGAGTGATCTGGCCCCCGCCGCGTGAGCATGAGCTTTGGCGCTACAGGGTGCTCGGCGCCATCATTCCCGATCTCGACCATGTCGTTGCCGAGCAACAGCAGAATCTGCCCACACCTGCAAAGCCGATCCTGCCACTCTACATGCGGCCAGCTCTGTTTGCAGGCGTTGCTATCGTCGAGCGTGCCGGGCCAGAGATGCTCCGGATGCTGCGTCGGCACATGATGGGCGACAACCAAGTCCGATTCACTGACGCCGCCGAGAGCATGATAGCTCGATCTCGCAGCTTGAGAGTCACTCCGCAGATGCAGCTAATTTGAGAATATGGCGCCCAAGATTCTTACGATTAAATGCCAAACCGGAACCAAACCGCCGCATTCTTGCATTTAACTGCCAAGCGACATATGGCGAGGCCGATGGTCCGCGTCGATTCCGCCGCAAGTTGCAGGCGTCGCGATGCGGTCATCGACAGATGCGCGGTTTCGGCGACCACGGCGCCCAAACCGCCATGCCGCAAACCTTCCTCGAAACAGGCGAGCAGCGCCTTCTCGTCGCCGGCCTCCACATGGATCACGCGGTCAGGCGCCAGGCCCGCCTGCGCGATCGCGGGAGCAAAAAGGTCGGCCCGCGTGACGATCCACAGCACCTTTCCTCGGGTCCGCGCGGCAATTCCGGAAACAAACAGCGCCGCCGCCGCCCCATCCACTGCCCCATTGCCGCCGCCGGCTACTTCATGCAGCGCCCCCAAAGCCAGCCCTCCCCCCGGAAGCCTGCGGTCGATGTCGGCAAGGCCGAACGGTAGGGCTTACGACCATGAAAAATCACATCGTCCGCGGCCTCGCCGCCTTCCCGCTCATGGCCTTGCTCGGCGCATCCGCCGCCTTCGCAGATTCGGCTGGCGTCACGTTCAGCGAGGGCCGAACCTTCTCCGAACAATCGGGCGAGGAACTCTACACCCATGTCTGTGCCGCCTGTCACATGGGCCAAGGCCAGGGCGCGGTCGGCGCGGGACACTACCCGGCGCTCGCCAACAACGAAAATCTCGTGTCGGCGGGCTACCCGATCTACATCGTCCTTCACGGCCAGAAGGGAATGCCGCCGTTCGGCGACATGATGAGCGATGACCAGATGGCGGCGGTCGTGAACTATGTGCGCACCCATTTCGGCAACGACTACCAGGATGCTGCGACAGCGCAGGATGTGAAGGACTCGCGCTGATCACCAACGCCTTGTGACGGCCCGCCGCCGCGGCACATGAGCCCGCTGCTTGCCACAGTCGGTTAAGGAGACCGGCGATGAAAGCACCGATCTGCGTTGCCATGTTGATTGCGACTGCTGCCACGATGGGCAGCGCAATTGCCGATGAAGTGGTGCGCCACAAGATCCCGAATTCGGACTTCCCCATCGCCCGGGCTGTGGAGGTGCCGACTGGCAAGACGACGGTCTATCTGAGCGGGGCCGTGCCTGCCATCATCGACCCGAATGCTGAAAAAGGTACGATCGCGGCTTATGGAGATACTCAAGCACAGACCGTATCTGTCCTGAAATCCATCGAGGCGACGTTGGACGAGTTTGGCCTGACGATGGGCGACGTCATCAAGATGCAGGCTTTCCTGGTCGGCGATCCGGCGCGGGGCGGCGAGATGGATTTCGCAGGCTTCATGAATGGCTACACCCAATTCTTCGGCACTACAGAACAGCCAAATCTCCCCGTTCGTTCGGTAGTCAAGGTAGCAGGTCTCGCCAGCCCTGGTTTTCTTGTCGAGATCGAAGTGACCGCCGTGCGACCCTGACACGTTTCGGGCCGCTTGGCGGGAATCTGATCGAGTTCCCCCGACCGAGCGGCCGCAACGGTTTTCGTGGGCGCATGGCCGCGCCATACAGGGTCGTACCGTCGTCATGGCACTGCGTGCGGTATGCGCACGACTGATAACGGCCGGCTATCGATTCAATGGCCAGAAGCGATTTCATTTCCGATCCTCCTGAATCCAATCTCCCGGACATCCGGGCGTTCACGCGCTTGCGCACAGGTCACGATGCCATCCGGCTTGAGAGACCAGCACGTGGCGAGCCTCTGTCCGGCCGCGAACTCGTTTATCGAAATTCAACCCTTCCAAAGGACACCATCGTGACGCCTCAATCGACCAGCTTGACAAAGACTGCTCTTTTCATCGCGCTGCCATTGGCCGCAGCCATTGCCATTCCTTCGTTCGCTCAGGATGCAACACCTTCGAATAGCGACAGCAAACTCATCATGATCACGGTCGAGAACGTTCTGACCGGTCAGCCGTTTTCGCCGACGGTCGTCGAAAGCCACACGGCGGATGCCGCCGCCTTGTTCAAGCTCGGTGACAAAGCAGGCGAGGAGCTCGTCGCGGTCGCGGAAGGCGGCAACACCGCGATGTACGCGCTCGCCGCGGCCATGAACAAAGACTCCACGATCGGCGATGCGCAACTGGCCATTTACACCTTGCCTGGTCAGAAGCGGACCTTCTTCGTCCGGGTCGATGAGGCACACCCGCTGCTCGACGGCGTCTGGATGCTCGGCAACACCAATGACGGCTTTTCCGGCTTTACCGGCGTCGATGCTTTCACCCTGACCGAACCAATGACAATTGATGTCCGCGCTTACGATGCCGGATCGGAGAACAACAACGAAAAGAAGGGCCTGCTCGGCTCCCTGGGCGCCGGCAACGATCGCGATCCGGAAAATGGCGTCATTGCCTACCACACCGGTATTCGGGGCGATGCAGATGCACCCAAGGATTGGAACTGGGACGTCAATGCCCCTGTCGCCCGCGTGACCTTCACCCCCGTCAACTAGAGCATCTTCGATGAACGCAGAGTCGGTTTGAGGATTCACGCGATCGGCCTTGTCTGATTCACTGCTTCTGGTGATTTGCCAGGAGGTGATGATGACGAGGAGCCTGAGCGGCGACCTTCGC
>JAEWCJ010000129.1 GCA_023390695.1 Pseudomonadota bacterium
CCCAACCGGCGCCGCGCCGCCGCGACGTCTTCGCGAGCAGGACTGGCAGGACTTCAGTGCCGAGGTCTTCGCCTTCTACCGGACGCTGCCGGACGGCAAGCTGACCTATCGAAATATCGTTGGCTTCGGCCTCAAGGACAGTGTCTGGGATATCGGCCTGCTGGTCACGTGCGGACTGATCGGTGCTGCACTGGCAATGTTGCCGCCGATTGCCTCCGAGCAGATCGCCAATATCGGCGTGCATACCGCGGACGTCGCGTTTCTCGCCAATCTTCTGGTGGTGCTGGTATTCGCCTTGGTGGCGGAAACGTGCTTCTTCCTGATCGGACGCCTCGCGGAACTGCGCGTGCAGGGACGATCGGGCATCGCGTTGCATGCCGCCATGCTGGATCGCCTGCTGCGTCTGCCATCGCCGACACTGCGCGCGTCGAATACGCTGATCCTGGCGACCCAAACGGAGACGGTGGAGAAATTCCGGCGCGGCCTGCTGAGCTTTGCCGCAAGCGGCGTACTGGCGCTTGCCAATGGGCTGGCCGCCGCGGCGCTTGTCGCATTCGTCTCGCCTGTGGCCGGGCTGGTTGGAATTGCGCTGGTGATGGTGCTGGTCGGGATCGCGGGATTTCTCGGCTGGGCGCAATTCAAGGCGATCTACGAAGGCGAGCGCATGGACGTCGTCGTTCTCGCCTTCGTTTACGATCTGGTGCGGCTCATTCCGATCCTGCGGGCAGGCCGGATGGAGAAACGAGCCTTCACGCAGTGGAGCGACAACTTTCTGGCATTTCAGAGCCGTCTAATGCAGTCGGCGCGGATATCCAACCGCCTCAGCATGATCGAGCCGCTCTGGGAGGCGCTCGCATTGATGCTGTGCTTCGCGGCCCTGGCATATGCGGGCGCGACCGGTCAGATTTTTGCGGGCGGGGTGATCGTCTTTGTCATGGCGCTTGGCCATCTCATGCGAGCGGGCAGGGAGATGGCGCATGTCGTGATGGGGGCGTCCAAACTGATGCCGATGGCCAAGCTGGCGCGGCCGCTCCTCGAATTGCCGATTGAGCCGTTATCGCCGGGGGCGCCCGGACCGGCCTTGTCCGGCCGCGTGGAAATGACAGGAGTGAATTTCTTTTACGGTGCGAAGCGCGTTCTGGACGATGTTTCGCTGGATATCGCGCAAGGCGAGTTCATTGGCCTGGTGGGGCCGTCAGGAAGCGGCAAGTCGACATTGCTGAATGTGCTGATCGGCCTGGATCGTCCGGAATCGGGGCACATTCTGATGGACGGTTACGACCTCGCCGGCCTCGATCGCCGCCAGATCGCCCGCCAGATGGGCGCGGTGATGCAGGGAAGCCGTCTGCTTCCCGGCACGATCTACGACAATATCCGCGGCGTCAGTTCCATTGGAGTGGATGAAGCCTGGGATTTTGCCGCCCAGGCCGGCGTGGATGAGGAATTGCGTGATCTGCCCATGGGCCTGCACACGATCGTGAGCGAAGGCGGCTCAGGTCTGGCGGCCGGCCAGGTGCAGCGCATTCTGATCGCGCGGGCGCTGGCCCAGAAGCCGGCCATCCTGGTGCTCGACGAAGCCGTGAGTGCGCTCGACGGTCAGCTTCAGGAACGCATTCTCGATAGGTTGGCCCGGCTCAAACTGACACGCATCGTCGTCGCGCATCGGCCCTCGACGCTGGCAAAGGCGGACAGGGTGTTTGTCCTTCAACAAGGCCGCATTGTCGACGTTGGCCGCATGGATGAGATTCTGCCGCGTCATTCGTTTTTTCATGGAACGGGGCCTGAAGCCTGATGTCGAACACCGGTCTCTTTCGTCCCGAAGCGCAGAAGAATCTCCAGCGCCCCGATCAGCTCGCCACCGGGCTGCGTCTCGTCAGGCCGGGCTTCGTCGCGGCGATTGCAACGCTCTGCACCATTGCCGTCGCTGCCGTTATTGGTGCGATCTACATTCAGGTGCCGATCTCGATTTCGGGAACCGGGGTCATTCTCAGTTCCAAGGGAGTTCTCGAGATCACCGTCTCCTCGGACCATGAGGGGCGCATTACCGACATCCTTGTGGATGCCGGCCAGCGTATCGAGGCGGGACAGGAAATCGCACGCCTCGTCCAGCCGGCGCTGCAGACCGAACTGACGCTCGCCGAAAGCGAGCTTGACCTTCTGGTCCAGGAAGAGGCCAGCGTTCGTACGCTGCAAGTGAAGATCACCGGTCTTGTCGATCAACTGCACAAGCAGCAGGAAAACAACATCAGTTCATCGATCGGGCCGCTCGACGAGCGTGTCAGGCTGCTCGAATGGCTTTCTGGGCAGCAGGAGATATTGCGCAAGACCGGCGACGTGACGGTCGATCGTCTTCTCCGGATCCAGGCAGATTTGGCCGATGCGCGTGAGCGACTGGCCAGCAAGCGCGGAGAGCTTCTCGCGCATCAACTCGATAAAAACGAGAAGCAGGCGCAATACGAGCGTGAGCTGCACGCGCTGGCCACCCGGCGCGCCCAGGTCAAGCGGCAGATCAGCCGTCTGCGGGAGCGGATCAGGAATGAAACCGTGGTGCGCAGCACGCAGTCGGGGATCGTTTCGGAACTCAAAGTGTTTCCAGGAGACCTTGTCCGCGTCGACACGCCGCTGATAAGTCTCGTGCCGGTGGACGAGAGTTTTGCGACGCTACGGCCCGGCGACACGCGGCTGGTTGCGGCGGTTCTGATTCCGGCCAAGGACGGCAAGAAGATCCGGCGCGGGATGAGCGTCCTGATCGATCCAACGTCGGTGCGCCGCGACGTCTTCGGTGCGATCCCCGGCATCGTGACGGAGACCTCCAATGTGGCGGCAAGTCCTGAGCAGATGCGCCACATGCTGCGGAATGACGATCTCGTGCGAAAGCTGACGGCGTCCGGCCCGCCATTTCTGATCAAGGTCGAAATGTTCCGCGATCCGCGGACGAAGTCGGGCTTCCGGTGGACCAGCTCGCTCGGTCCGGACACCCAGATCACCGCCGGTACGCTGCTGGAAGGCAAGGTGCTGACCGAGCATGTTTCGGTTCTTGGCCTTTTGATTCCGGCGTTCAAAGAGATGTTGCGCGGTCCCGGCCGGCCGGATCAGGGCATGCTGATGTGATCGTCCGGCCTTCCTGGCCAAATCCGAGGAAAACCGCCAAGCCGGCCGCTGACATCCTTGTTTATTGCCGGCCTTCGCTCTTTGCGGAGGGAGTTAGCCGGAAGCGGCGACGGCGCCGCTATCGTCCGCAGCCATCGCAGGCTTAGGCCCCGCTGGGTCGAGCGCCGCTGCGAGGGCCTCCTCGACGCGTTCCAGCCAGACGAACTCGAGCTGATTGCGGGCTTCCTCAGGGATGTCGTCATAGTCACGCCGGTTGCGGGCCGGCAGCATGACCCGTTTCAAGCCCGCGCGCGCCGCGGCGACCACCTTTTCCTTGATTCCACCCACCGGCAGCACCAGTCCGCGCAGGCTGATCTCGCCGGTCATCGCCGGGTCGCTGCGAATGGTCCGGTTCGTCATCAGCGAAGTGACAGCCATCAACATGGCGACGCCGGCGCTCGGCCCGTCCTTCGGGGTTGCTCCCGCGGGGACATGGATATGGATGTCGCTTTTCTCAAAATCCGTCGCATCGATACCGAGCTCTGCGGCGCGGTTCTTGACGATGCTGAGCGCTGCCTGCGCGCTTTCGCGCATCACGTCGCCGAGTTGGCCCGTCAGAATAAGCTTGCCCTGGCCCGGGATGCGGGTCGCCTCGACGAATAGGATGTCGCCGCCGACCGGCGTCCAGGCGAGGCCAGTCGCCACGCCGGGCACGCTGGTCCGCATGGCGACCTCGCTTTCGAACAGCGGAGCGCCGAGGATGGCTTGGAGGTCGTCGCGATCGATACGGATCGGGCCGCTGACACCTTCGGCAATACGGACGGCGGCTTGCCGAAGCACCTTGCCGATCTCGCGTTCAAGCCCGCGCACGCCGGCCTCACGCGTATAATGCTGGATGATCTCGCTCAGCGCCGCTTCGGTGATCTCGGCCTGGCCATCCTTGAGGCCGTTGGCCTCAAGCTGCCGCCGCACCAGATAGCGCAATGCGATCTGCAGCTTCTCTGAGGCCGTGTAGCCGGCGAGGCTGATGATCTCCATGCGATCGCGCAGCGGCCCCGGGATGGTGTCGAGAACGTTGGCGGTGGTGATGAAGACAACGCGGCTCAGATCGAAGGGAACGCCGAGATAATTGTCGCGGAAAGTTGAATTCTGCTCGGGATCGAGCACCTCCAGCATCGCCGCGCCCGGATCGCCATGGATGCCGGTGCCGAGCTTGTCGATCTCGTCCAGCATCATGACGCAGTTGCGGGCCCCGGCCTTGCGGATTCCCTGGATGATATTGCCGGGCAGCGCGCCGATATAGGTTCGCCGGTGGCCGCGGATTTCAGCCTCGTCGTGCACGCCGCCGAGACTGACCCGCACGAACTTGCGGTTCATGGCGCGCGCGATCGACTGGCCGAGCGACGTCTTGCCGACGCCCGGCGGGCCGACGAAGCACAGAATCGGAGCCTTGCCCTGCGGCGCGAGCTTGCGCACCGCCAGATATTCGACGATCCGCCGCTTGATCTTGTCGAGACCGTAATGGTCCTCGTCGAGGATCCTGCGCGCCTCGGCGATGTCGATCGGTGCCTCCTCCGGCAGCGCCCATGGCAGCTCGATCAGCCAGTCGAGATAAGTGCGCGCCATGCCGTATTCGGCGGCGCTGTCGGGCATGCGCTGAAGGCGGCGCAGTTCCTTGCGCGCGTGGTCCTCCACCTCCTTCGGCATCCCGGCCTTGGCGATCGCCTTGTCCAGCTCGGCGAGCTCAGCTGCCTTGCCTTCCTCACCCTCGCCGAGCTGCTTCTGGATGGCGGCCATCTGCTCGCGCAGCAGCACCTCGCGCTGCCGTTCGTCGAGCGCCGCCTTGGTCTGCTTGCCGATCTCGGCGGAAAGCCGCAGCACCTCGATGCGTTGCGCCAGCAGCCGCGAAACCTTGTCCATCCTCGCGGTGACGTCGAGGGTCTCGAGGATTTCCTGTTTCTCTTCCGGCTTGATGTCCATGTAGGCCGTGGCGAGATCGGCCAGCCCGCCGGGAGAATCGACGCTCTGAATGGCGGCGATCAGCTCCTGCGGCGCCTGCGGCAGCAGCTCAAGAGCCTCCACCGCCTGACCGCGCAAATGCAGCAGGCGGGCTTCGATATCGGCGGTGCGGCCCTCCGATTCCGGAATTTGCAGGACCCGGGCGACGAAGAAAGGCCAGCCGCTGAGGAATTCCAGAACCTGGAAGCGCTGTTCGCCCTGGCAGATGAGATGCTGCGATCCATCGGGCGCGGTGACGTAACGCGCGATGTTCGCAATGGTGCCCATGCGGTGCAGATCAATAGCCGTGGGATCGGCCAGTTCGGCATCCCGTTGCATGAGGATTCCGACCTGGCGCTGTTCGCGTATGGCTTGCTG
>JAEWCJ010000198.1 GCA_023390695.1 Pseudomonadota bacterium
ATACATGGTGAAGGTGGATTATTAGACGATCAACCGTCATGCCTCGCCTGCGCGGGGCATGACGGCGACTAGGATGCGAAATACCGCTCCAGTATCTTCCGGTAAATCACCGTCAGCGCTTCCAGCTCGGCCACCGGCACGCGCTCGTCGACCGCGTGCATGGTCTGCCCGACCAGGCCGAATTCGACGACCGAACAATAATTCTTGATGAAGCGCGCGTCGGAGGTGCCGCCGGTGGTGGAGAGGTCCGGCTTGCGGCCGGTCACCTCGGCGATGGCGTTCGCCACCATGTCGGTGAACGGGCCGGGTTCCACCACGAACACGTCGGCGTTCGAGGGCTCCCATTCGAAGGAGAAGCGGATATTGCCGTCCGCCGCCGCCAAAGCGCGCTTTTCCAGCAGCAGCTTCAGCGATTCCTGATCATGCAGGTCGTTGAAGCGGATGTTGAAACGGGCGCGCGCCTCTCCCGGAATGAGATTGACGGTGCGGTTGCCGACATCGACCGAGGTGAATTCCAGATTGGACGGATCGAACAGCTTGCTGCCATGGTCGAGCGGCTCGGCCTTCAGCGCGGCGATCAGGTGTACGAGGCCTGTCACCGGATTCTGCGCGCGCTCGGGATAGGCGACATGTCCCTGCCTGCCGTGCACGATCAAGGTGCCGTTGAGCGAGCCGCGGCGGCCGATCTTGATGGTGTCGCCCAGCACTTCGCGGTTGCTGGGTTCGGCCAGAATGCAATGGTCGAATTTTTCGCCGTGCTTGTGCGCCCAGTCGAGCAGCTTGATCGTGCCGTTGACAGCGACGCTTTCCTCATCGCCGGTGATCAGGAACGAGATCGAGCCATTATTGTGTCCTTGCGGCTGGCCGCCATTCTGCGCGAGATGATCGAGGACGGCGGCGACGCACGCCGCGATACCCCCCTTCATGTCGACCGCGCCGCGGCCATAGAGAATGCCGTCGGCAATTTCCGCAGCGAACGGCGGATGCGACCAGGCCGATTCGCTGCCGGGCGGCACCACGTCGGTATGCCCGGCGAACATCAGATGCGGCGAGCCGCTGCCGATGCGCGCATACAGGTTTTCGATGTCCGGCGTATTCGCATCCGAGAAGGTCATGCGATGCACGGTGAAGCCCGCCGCCTGCAGCGTCGTCTCAAGAAACGCGAGCGCACCGCCGTCTTCCGGCGTCACCGAGCGGCAACGCATCAGGCCTTGGGCGAGGGCGACGGGATCGGCGGACATGGATCAGTCGCGCAACAATTCGTTGATGCTCGTCTTAGAGCGGGTCTTCTCGTCCACGCGCTTGACGATGACGGCACAATAGAGATTCGGACCCGGCTCGCCGTTCGGCAGCGGCTTGCCCGGTAGCGTGCCAGACACCACGACCGAATAGGGCGGCACTTCGCCCATATGGATCTTGCCGGTCTCGCGATCGACGATCTTGGTGGACTGGCCGATATAGACGCCCATGCCGAGCACGGAGCCTTCGCGCACGATCACGCCTTCGACGACTTCCGAACGCGCGCCGATGAAGCAATTGTCTTCAATGATGACCGGGCCGGCCTGCAAGGGCTCCAGCACGCCGCCGATGCCGACGCCGCCGGAGAGATGCACATTCCTGCCGAACTGCGCGCAGGAGCCGACGGTCGCCCAGGTGTCGACCATGGTGCCGGCATCGACATAGGCGCCCAGATTGACGAAGGACGGCATCAGCACCACGCCCGGCGCGACATAGGCCGAGTGGCGCACGGTGCAATTCGGCACCGCGCGGAAGCCGGCCTGCTTGAACCTGTCCGCATTCCAGCCCTCGAACTTGGAGGGCACCTTGTCCCACCAGACCGACTTGCCGGGACCGCCTGCAATGACGCTCATGTCGTTGAGGCGGAACGAGAGCAGCACCGCCTTCTTCAGCCACTGATTGACCTGCCAGTTGCCGTTGGCCTGTTTCTCGGCGACGCGCAGCTTGCCGCTGTCGAGAAGGCCCAGCGCCTCGTCGACGGCCTCGCGCACCGGGCCACGGGTTTCGGGAGTGATACCGTCGCGCTTGTCGAAGGCGTCGTCGATGGTCTGGGCGAGGGTCGTGGACATGTCGCTTCCTGAGATTTCGATAATGCTGTGTCGCGCGGGGAGGGCGGCTGTGTCAACAGCCCGGGCTGCGCGCAAACGACTGAAAGCCTTACCCGGCGGCGGACAAAATCCGGCGCAGGAAACCCGACAGATCGTCGGTGACGTGGTCCACGTGCGGGGCGTCGCGGCCTTCCAGCTCCCAGTCCTCGCGCAACACCTCGCGGCTGCCCTCCGGCACCACGAGGACGGTGGTCATGCCGAGATTGTGCGGGACCGCAAGATTGCGCGACAGGTCCTCGAACATCGCCGCGCCCGCCGGATCGACGCCGTGGCGCGAGAGAAACCGCGCATAGGTCTGCGCCGAGGGCTTGGGCTCGAGTTCGGCGGCGTGGATGTCGAACACATCCTCGAAATGCGACGCGATGCCGAGCCGGCGCATCACCGCGTCGGCATGCCGGCGCGTGCCGTTGGTGAGAATGAGCTTGCGCCCGGGCAAGGCTTCGAGTGCGGTGCCAAGATCCGGATTGGGCTCAAGCGGCGAATGATCGATCTGGTGCACGAAGTTGAGATAATCGTCCGGACTCATGCCGTGCTCGATCATCATGCCGCGCATCGAGGTGCCGTAGCGCTTGTAATAATCCTTCTGCAGGCGGAACGCCTCGTCGTGCGTGACCTTCAGAAAATCGGCGATGTAATCGCGGATGCGCGCGTCCACCTGCTGCCAGAGATTGACGTGATGCGGGTAGAGCGTGTTGTCGAG
>JAEWCJ010000056.1 GCA_023390695.1 Pseudomonadota bacterium
CCAGGTTGGCGTTAACATCTTTGCCGGTGTTGCCGGGCTCGAGCTGCGCTTCGGCCGCTAGGTCGCATTCACTGGAATGAAAGCGGCGCGCGTCACGGCGCGCCGCTTTCATTTGAGCGCCAGTTATTTGAACACCAGGCGTCCGTCGACGGTGCTTCTCACCGTGCCGATTTTCTTCAGATAGGCCATCACGTCATTCGCCATCAGCGGGCCGTCGCCGTCCGGAGCGATGCGCTTGGCGTCGCGGAACATGGCGTAGCCGTCGGCGCCGCGTGCGAGAAAGTCGTTGGTGGCGAGCCTGTACATCCCGCCGTCGTCGAGCGGCGCCTGTCCCACCTGCACGGATGTCACGCGGTGTCCGGGCGGTTGCTTCAGGTCGGCCTCGACCCGCATGCCCGAAATCTGCGGAAAGCGGCCGGCCATATTGGGCAGCCGGGAAATGCCGTTCTCAAGCGCCGCGCGCAACGCCTTGCCGCTGATGTCCAGCACCGCGATGCGGTTGCCGAACGGGAGTTCGGCCAGCACGTCGCGCCGCGTAATCGGACGGTCGGGTTCATACACTTTCTCGCCGCGGATGCCGCCGCCATTCGTGAGAGCAACGTCGGCATGTGTGGTGGTGCGGATGGCGTCGGCGAACAGGTTGCCGATGGCGGCTTCGCCGGTGCGCATGGCCGCGGTGCGGCTGTCGAGCTGAACCGCGGTGGTCGCGATCGCCACGTCGAGCTCCTTCGCAAGCTCGGCCTCATAGCCGCGCACGGCCGCGAGCACCTGCGGGTCCGGCTCGACATCGGCGGTGTCGACCACGCGAAATCTCGGAAACCAGGATACGACGCGCCGGCCGTCGTGCATGCCGACGCGGATGGTCAGATCGATCATGGTCACGTAATGCGCATCGTGGCTGGATTCCACGATCGCGGTCCGCCCGTCATAATCGAGGAACAGGTCGTGGTCGTGCCCGGTCAGGATGAGGTCGGCAGCGTGCGTGGCGAACAATTCCATGTCCTGATCGCGCGGCGCATGCACGACGGCCACCGTGACGTCGGCCCCCTCGGCACGCAAGGCTTGCGTCTGCTCGTGCACCGAGGCGACCAGCGGCGAGAACCGGATGTCTCCGGAATTGGAGACTTGCGGTGTCGTCGCAAGCGCCTGCCCGGTGAGGCCGATGCGCACGCCGTCGATGTCGATGATCGTGCGATCCTTGTAGCCGGGCAGTATCGACCCGTCGCCGTCGCGCATATTGGCGGCGAAGAGCGGAAACGCCGCTTCCTTCATCCGTTGCAGGAAGACATCCTTGCCGAAATCGAATTCGTGATTGCCGGGCACGAAAATGTCGGGCGGAATCATGTTGAGGAGTTTGATGATGTGGTAGCCGCGATCGATCCCCGACATCAGCGAGGGCGATAGCGTATCGCCGGCATGCACGAAAATCGCGTATCCGCCGGACGTTGCGGCTTTTTCCCGCTCGGCCTTCACGATGGCGGCGAGGCGGGGAAAGCCGCCGCGCATGCGGCCGTCCGGGCCTTCCGCCTCGTTCATCAAGTAAATGTCATTGACCAGAATGAATGTGACCCGGGTGGTCCGGGCGTGAGCCAGCCGTGGCAGGCCGGCAAGCATCGCCAGGCAGGACGAGCCCAACAGCAAGAGGCGGCGGGTGAGGGACATTTAACGATTGATTCCCGCAGGTTTTGTGTGGCTTAGCATGGGGGCAGCGCGGGCGGCGATCCCCTTTTTGTCACAGAGCTAGGCGTTCATGGACAAGCCAGAAACCACCACCCCATCAGGGCTCCGGCCTCGATCGACGGATCATTCCCCGGCCGCCTCCGGCCGCATCGGGGTGCTGCTGGTTAATCTGGGAACGCCGGATGCGACCGATTTCTGGTCGATGCGCCGCTATCTCAAGGAATTCCTCTCCGACAAGCGGGTGATCGAGGACAATTCGCTGGTCTGGAAGCTGGTGTTCAACGGCATCATTCTGACGACGCGGCCGCGCGCCAAGGGCCGCGACTACGATTCGATCTGGAATCGCGAGCAGAATGAGTCGCCGCTGAAGACGATCACCCGCTCGCAGTCGGACAAGCTGGCGGCGGCGCTCAGCGATGATCGCATCGTCGTGGATTGGGCGATGCGCTACGGCAACCCCTCGATCGCCTCGCGCATCGAAGCGCTGGCAAAGCAGGGCTGCGAGCGCCTGCTGATCGTGCCGCTGTATCCGCAATACGCCGCCGCGACGACGGCGACCGTCTGTGACGAAGCCTTCCGCAAGCTGATGACGATGCGCTGGCAGCCCACCCTGCGGGTGGCGCCGCCCTATCACGACGATCCGGTCTATATCGACGCCCTCGTCACGTCGTTGCGTGCCGAACTGGCAAAGCTGCCGTTCGAGCCCGATGTCATCATCGCGTCATACCATGGCATTCCGCAGGAATATTCCGACAAGGGCGATCCGTATCCCCGCCATTGCATCGAGACGACGCATCTGATGCGGGCCGCGCTCGGCTATGACGAGCGCAAATTGATGATGACCTTTCAGTCCCGCTTTGGCCGCGCCGAATGGCTGCAGCCCTATACGGACAAGACGGTGGAAGCGCTGGCGAAGAGCGGCGTCAGGAATCTCGCCATCATCACGCCGGGCTTCTCGGCCGATTGCCTGGAGACACTGGAAGAGATCGCCGTCGAGAACGGCGATATCTTCAAGCATAACGGCGGGCAGAATTTTGCGGCCATCCCGTGTCTCAACGACAGCGAGCAGGGCATGGCGGTGATCCGTCATCTGGTGCAGCGCGAATTGCAGGGCTGGATCTGACCGCTGAAATTGCGCGACGTCCTCAGCTTTGCAGGATCGGCGCTCCTGCCAGCACGACGACTTTCGTATCGACCGGCACGCGCCGGTGCAGATCGATGATGTCGTGATTGAGGAAGCGGATGCAGCCGGACGACACCATCTGCCCGATCGACCAGGGCTCGTTGGTGCCGTGCAGGCGATACAGCGTGTCGCGGCCGTCGCGATACAAATAGAGCGCACGCGCCCCGAGCGGGTTGGACGGTCCGCCTTCCAGGCCGCCGGCATAGGGACCATAGCGTTCGGGTTCGCGGGCGATCATCGAGGATGTCGGCGTCCAGCGTGGCCATTCCGCCTTGCGGGCGATCACCGCCTCGCCCCGGAAGTTGAAGGCCTCGGTCTTGCCGACGCCGACGCCGTAGCGGATGGCGCGGCCGCCTTCCTTGATCAGATAAGCGTAACGCCGGTGCGGATCCACGACGATGGTGCCGGGCTGATGCGGCGTGTTGTACTTCACTTCGCGGCGCCAGAACCGATGATCCACTTCGTTGAGATCGACGGCGGGAATCGGGAACGGCTCCGATTGGATGGGGCCGTACATCGCCGCGTAATAGGGGTCGATCGGTACGCCTTGCACCAGCGGGGTTTCTGAACGGGTGACGCAACCTGCGGCGATCATCGGAACACCCAGTACAAAAGCACGTCTGCTAATCACTCTTCGGCCTTTTCGATTTCTGATGGAGCGGCTCCGCCGGGGCGGAACGCGATATTGCGGGGAAGCGGACGGCGCGGTCATTCGCCTGGAATCGACATGCCGCGGACAGCGGCGAGATCCCAATCAAAATCCCGTCAGGAGGTCTCTCAACCTCCCGTTAACCATAAGCCTTTTAACTCCATTAACCATTTTTGCCGGCCGCGAGGCCGGCTGCTGCCGTTCGATCCGATGGATTGAGCGGATATTGGGAGTGCAAAGGTGGCGGGATTGCGCCGGCGTGGTCTGGGAATACCTCTGAAAGGCTGCATTGTTTGCACAATGCTTGCTTTTTGCGCGCCGGTTGCAAACGCGCAACAGACCTTTCCGCAGGAACGCGGCACGCAGCAGGATCCGGCCGACTCGCGCCTGTTTCGTCCGCTGGTCGACGGCGATCCGAAAAATCCGCAGCGCTTCCGACGTCCGCAATATGGCTA
>JAEWCJ010000285.1 GCA_023390695.1 Pseudomonadota bacterium
CCGGTCTATGTCCGCCACGAGATCGTCCACAACAAGCATGTGGTGAACGAGCTCAAGGCGAAGGGCGCGCGTTTCGTCGAGAATCTGTCGGAGATTCCTCCGAACGCGGTCACCATTTTCTCGGCGCATGGCGTCGCGCAGAAGGTTGTTGACGATGCGGCGGCGCGCAACCTGCCCGTTCTCGATGCCACCTGCCCGCTGGTGACCAAGGTTCACAACCAGGCGAAACGCTACGTCGCGCAGGGCCGGACGCTGATCCTGGTCGGGCATGCCGGGCATCCGGAAGTCGAAGGCACGATGGGTCAGATTTCGATGCCCGTGCATCTCGTGCAGACCGAAAGCGACGTCGCCACGCTGGACATTCCGAACGACCGGCCTGTCGCCTATGTCACGCAAACCACGCTGAGCGTTGACGATACGCGCGGTATCATCGCGGCGCTGCAGCGTCGTTTCACCGACATAGTCGGTCCGGAAACCCGCGACATCTGCTATGCGACACAGAACCGCCAAACTGCGGTGCGCGAGTTGAGCAAGCTGGTCGACGTGATCCTGGTGGTCGGCGCCAAGAACAGCTCCAATTCGAATCGTCTCCGGGAAATCGGATCGGAATCGGGGATTCCCAGTTATCTCATTGCAGATGGGACTGAACTCAGCGGCGACTGGGTGAAAGATGCGCGCGCTGTGGGCATTACCGCGGGCGCTTCGGCGCCCGATGTGCTGGTCGAGGACGTGATCTTGGCGCTCCGGCGGTTGCGTCCGGTCGAGGTCTCCACATTATCGGGGCGCGAAGAGAATATATCGTTCCGGCTGCCGGCCGAATTGAGCATGACCTAGCGGGAGCGGCGTCGCTCACATACCTACGGGATAGCGAACAGTGGCAATACCGTTCTTCAAAGAGCTCCGCATCGGCGCTTACATTCTCAGGCAGAAGCTTGCCGGCCGCCGGCGCTATCCGCTTGTCCTGATGCTGGAGCCGTTGTTCCGCTGCAATCTCGCTTGCGCGGGCTGCGGCAAGATCGATTATCCCGATGCGATCCTGAACCGGCGGATGTCGGTGCAGGAATGTCTCGATGCCGTCGATGAGTGCGGCGCGCCGATGGTCGCCATTCCCGGCGGCGAACCGCTGATCCACAAGGAGATCGGCGAAATCGTCAAGGGTATCGTGGCGCGCAGGAAATTCGTGTCGCTATGCACCAACGCCCTGCTGCTGGAAAAGAAACTGCATCTGTTCGAGTCTTCGCCCTATCTGTTCTTTTCGGTGCATCTCGATGGTCTGCGGGACCATCACGACGCGGCGGTGTCGCGGCAAGGTGTGTTCGACAAGGCGGTTGCGGCAATCAAGGCGGCAAAGGCCAAGGGTTTTGCGGTCAACGTCAATGCCACGATTTTCGACGGACACGCGGCTGAGGATATCGCTGCCTTTCTCGATTTCGCGCGGGATCTCGACGTCGGCGTGTCGATCTCGCCGGGCTACGCTTACGAGCGCGCACCCGACCAGGCGCATTTCCTGAACCGCAGGAAGACCAAGGAACTGTTCCGCAGCGTCTTCGCGCTGGGCCGGAGCAAGCGCTGGAACTTCATGCATTCGGCGCTGTTTCTCGACTTCCTCGCCGGCAATCAGACCTTTCATTGCACCCCGTGGGGGATGCCGACCCGCAATATCTTCGGCTGGCAGAAACCCTGCTATCTGCTCGGCGAAGGTTATGCAAAAACCTTTGCGGAATTGATGGAGACGACGGACTGGGACGCCTATGGCACCGGCCGCTACGAAAAATGCGCCAACTGCATGGCGCATTGCGGCTATGAGCCTACGGCGGCTGCGGCGGCCCTCGCGCATCCGTTGCAGGCGCTGTGGGTCAGTCTGCGCGGCCCGCGGACCGACGGCGCGTTCGCGCCGGAAATCCCGCTCGAGGGGCAGCGGTCCGCCGAATACGTGTTCTCCGCGCAGGTGGAACGCAAGCTCTCAGAGATCCGCAGCGCCGAGACCGAAGCCGGCTCCAAGACGACGGCGAGCGCGGCGTAACGCGCGGACCGCTCGCACGGTGTCGCGGGCGATTGCGATCAGTTCCGGAATCTGCCCGGGATCGGCAACGAGGCTCTTCAATATAGCGGCGTAATGAATGCCGCCATCCGGCTTGAGCGCCTTTAGTGCCAGTGGCGGCAAGACGCGTTCAGCCGGATCGCAGACCACGCGCAGCGCACCCCATGGCAGGTTGCTCGCGTGCGCGTAGCGCGCCGCGATATGTGTTTCCATATCGACGACGGAAAAGCCGGTCGCGGTCCGCACGGCCGCCTTGCCGGCTGGATCCATGACCGGTTCGTCCACACCCGCAACGGCCTGCAATGTCGTCCGCTTCGCCCGCAGCGCAGACGCCAATGCGCCGGTCAGCCTCAACGTCGCGTACCAGGTCTCCGCGCTTGCCTTGACATGGCTCGCGAGAAAGAGATGGCCCGGCCGCAGCGCCGGGTCGAGCCCGCCGGCCAGCCCGAAGCTGATGACGGCGCGAAAGCGGGAGGCGTCGAGCGCCGCCAGGCTGTCGCGCAGCCGCGCCGGGTCGCCGCCGCTGCTGACAACGACAATGCCGTCGCCGGCGGCGATCCGTGCCTCGAATGCGGCGCCGGTCACGACAAGAACGGATTTTGATTGCGGGATTGCCTTCACATGCCGAACGCGACGGAGCGTGTGTTGCCCGCTTTCAGGTTGCGGTAGCGCGCCAATGCCCAAAGCGGAAAGAATTTCGGATAGCCGTGATAGCGCAGATAGAAGACGCGGGGAAAGCCGGTGGCGGTGAATAACGCCTCGGTCCACAGACCGTTTGCGTCCTGGGTGTTGCGCAGATAGGCGACGCCGCGTTCGACCGCAGGATGATCGACCTCGCCGGCCGCCATCAGGCCGAGCAATGCCCAGGCCGTTTGCGAAGCCGTGCTCGGCGCCGCTCTGTGTCCGTCATAATCGAGCCGGTAGCTCGTTCCGTCCTCGCCCCAGCCGCCGTCGGAATTCTGGATCGACAGCAGCCAGCTCGCCGCCTTGCGGATTTCCGGCGCTTCGTGCGGCAGTCCGGCGGCATTGAGCGCGCACAATACCGACCAGGTTCCGTAGATGTAGTTCATGCCCCAGCGTCCGTACCAGCTGCCGTCGGCGCGCTGGTCACGGCGCAGAAAATCGATCCCCCGTTGCATCGCGCGGCTGCCTTCCGGCTTTTCGCCGAGCTGGGCGAGCATGGAGAGGCATCGCGCCGTCAGGTCGGCGGTGGGCGGATCGAGCAGGGCTCCGTGATCGGAAAAAGGGATGTTGTTCAGATATTCGAGATCGTTGTCGGCGTCGAAGGCGCTCCAGCCGCCGTTGTGGCTTTGCAGTCCGACGATCCATTCGCGTGCCCGCGCGACGGATTGATCGAACTGACGCGATTGCGCCATGCCGTCGGCGCGATCCATCGCCATGACCACGACCGCGGTATCGTCGAGATCCGGATAATGCGGATTGGCATACTGGAAAGCCCAGCCGCCGGGGCGCACACCGGGACGCTGCACGATCCAGTCGCCGACGACGTCCAGAACCTGACGCGGCTGCAACCACGCAAGGCCCTTCTCCGTGCTCTGCAAAGCCTTTGTCCCTCCGGCTTCCAGCAGGGCGTGACAGGTCAGCAC
>JAEWCJ010000311.1 GCA_023390695.1 Pseudomonadota bacterium
TCCGGCGATCTGGGCGAGTTCGGCCGGATTGAGATTGCGGTACTGATAGCCGTCGAACTTGCGGTCGGACGCGAAAGCAACATGATCGACGTCGAGATTGAGACCCATGCCGATGGCGTCGGTCGCGACCAGATAATCCACATCCCCGGACTGATAGAGCGCAACCTGCGCATTGCGGGTGCGCGGAGACAGTGCACCGAGAACGACCGCAATCCCGCCGCGCTGGCGGCGGATCAATTCTCCGATGGCGTAAACTTCGTCAGCGGAGAACGCGACGATCGCCGACCGGCGCGGCAGCCTCGTCAGCTTGCGGTCGCCGGCATGGGTCAGCATCGACAGGCGCGGGCGGGTAACGATGTGAGCTCCCGGCAGCAACTTCTCCACCAACGGGCGGATGGTCCCCGCGCCGAGCAACAGCGTTTCCTCGCGGCCCCGGCGATTCAACATGCGGTCGGTGAAGACGTGACCGCGCTCAAAATCGGCGGCGAGTTGCACCTCGTCGACGGCCAGGAAGGCGGGGTCGAGGTCCCGCGGCATCGCCTCGACGGTCGATACCCAGAAGCGAGGATTGGGCGGCTTGATCTTTTCCTCGCCGGTGATCAGCGCCACCGACGCTTCACCCACGCGCTCAACCACCTTGCCGTAGACTTCACGGGCCAAAAGCCGCAGCGGCAAGCCGATCATCCCCGAGGAATGGGCCAGCATGCGTTCGATGGCGAGGTGGGTCTTGCCGGTATTGGTCGGCCCCAGCACCGCGGTGACACCGGCGCCGCGTGCGCGGGCATCGCTTCGGCTCGGCGACGAGAATGAAATTGCCATCAATGATCCGAATTCAGGTGAGCCGTCCTCATGGCTGCATCACGCCATATACGGCATTGCGATCATGCCGCAGAGAACGAAACCGCCGCACCGTCGTGTTCTGTGTACCACAATCTGACGATTCCACAGTGATTTAGGCGTCGCCTTTAACGACCGGAACGAGTCTCGAACGAATCGCGGCCGAATCGCGGACTCCGGTGCTGTCAGGGTTCGTTCCCCACGACATGTAGATCGTCGCTCTCGATTTCACCTATATAGCGCGCTCAATGCGCGATGCGAGACAGGCGAGACCTTAAATTCCTTAAGGTGGCGCCAAGCGACCCGCCAAGCGGAGTCAATGCGCGCCAGCGCTGTTGATAACTCCGGGCGTAACGCCGGGTTCGACCGGTGGTTTACTGACTTTTTGCGGCCGCTTTGGCCGGGAGCGGGGCGGATACAAATTGCGTGGCTTCCAGCTCGGCCGTCCCCAGCGGGGTCGGAACCGACAGCTTGATCGGGGCAAGCACACGCGTCCCCGCGATGGGTGCAAGCCACACTTCTATGTCCCGCTGAGCCACGAGATACTTGATGGCGGGACGCTCAGGCACGTGGCCGGCCAGCGGCACGAAATAGAGCGAACAGACCAGCACCTGGCCCTCGTAGCCCTTCACCTTGACGGTGTCGAAACGCTTGTAGACTGTGGTCAAATCGTAACGCATGCGCCCGTCAAAAATGCCGGTGTGACGCCTGCAATTGTCTTGCGCCAAAAGGTCGCCGGAGCCTTGAACCCGCACCAGCGAGGCGGTCATCGGGTCGAACACATTCCGCTTGTGCGCTTCGGTGACCGGAATGCGCAGCTTGGAGGGCGGTGCCGGCGGAGTTACTTCGAAGTCCTTCACGGCACCGGCATTCAGATTGATGCGGATTTCCTCGGTTTTCCTGCCCGTGGTCATCGACGAGACATAGTGGGTGGGCGAGAGCTCACCGCCCTTGACCAGCCCGCGCGCGGTTCCGGTCCCCTCGCCTTTGCCAAAGACGCGCGCCAGACCGGTGGTCACGCCGCTCGCCACCGCCGTGAACTGGTCGTCGCCGGCATCCACGATCCAGGTCCCCTGGCCCAGCTTGATGCCGGCCAGCGTCGCATTGTAGCGCGCTTCCAGCCGACCCTGGCCAAAGGCCATCGTTCCATCGGCCAGCGCCAGCGCGGCCAGGACGGCAAGCCCCAAAGCGGCGTTACGGGTCGGGTGTGCGGCGGGTGCCACGGCGCTGGTCCTTCCAAGCGGCCATCTCGGCGGAGACTAGACGATTCCCGTCAAAATAGCAGGAATCCGTGCCCAGACCGGGATTTAACGGCCTTTTCAATTCATTTGGCCCGGAATACGCCGATTGTGTGATGGCGGAAACCGGCGGCTTTGCTTGACGCTGCCCGCCCCTCTCTTTATAGGACTGCGGTCTCCCGCAGGGATGGACCGAGCCAACCGGGCGCATCGGCGTCGCGGGGCGGATTTTTTGAAGGATGACCCCCATGTCGCGGCAATGCGATCTGACCGGAAAGAAGGCCCTTGTCGGTCACAAGGTGAGCCATTCCAACATCAAGACCAAGCGGCGCTTCCTGCCGAACCTCGTGAACGTGACGCTGACCTCGGAAGCGCTGAACCGGTCCGTGCGTCTGCGCGTCTCGGCCAATGCGTTGAAGACAGTCGACCATCGCGGCGGCCTCGATGCCTTCCTGGTAAAGGCCAGCGACTCGGAGCTTTCGCCGCGTGCGCTCGAACTCAAGCGCGCCCTGAAGAAGAAGCTGGCCGAGGCGAGCTGACTTTCCGATAGCGAGATCCGGACCGCGAATGCGTCCGGAATCTTCAAGCGGACGATGAAACGCGGCTTACGCCGCGTTTTTTGTTGTCCGGATCATCGTATCGACCGGCGGCAGAAAGCTTATTTGTCCAGCAGCCCGAACTGCAGCAGCAATGTGCGCTGGATGATCGAGAAGTTGTCGTCTGAGACCAGCGTCAGCACGACGGTGCCGTCCGCTGCGCGGTGCACGCTCAGCCCTTCCATATTGTCGATCTGATACCCCATGTCCGCCTGGATCAGGCTGGGTCCATCAAGTTGTGCGCCCGGCAGCAATTGCGACAGCGGGACCCGCCGGATGCGCATAGCCACCCCCTTCTGCCAGGTGAAGAAGCGCTCCAGCAGCAGCAAATCCGATCCGGGAAGCAGGGCGCAATCGACGATATCGAAATCGTCCTTGCGCTTGACGGTGAAGGCGCCCGGCTTGGGGCCGCCGATCAGAAAGCCGCGAATATTGCCCTCGCCATCAAGGCTGCGCTCGGAAATGGCCATCAACGCGCCGGCCAGCGGCGTGCCTTTGGGCATGGCGAGCAGGCATTCGATGCCGCGATTGCTCGGCAGCTTCGCAAATTCGGCAGGCACCGGCATGTTCTGGCCGCGCGCCAGCAAGCCATCCTTGCCGACATCGAAGCGGACGATGCGATGCACGCGCTCGAGCGCAACGTAGGCATAGGTGCCGTCCAAAGCCAGCGCTTCGGCATCGTACCAGCCACGCGCGGTGAGCGGACGGCCATCCGGCCCCAGCATCGGCGCCATCTCGGCACCGGCAACACCGGCCGGCCGGTCGCCGCGATAAACGATGCGGCCGCGCAGCCAATCCGCCTTGTCCGTCAGGGCCAGAAAATTCGAGCCGTCCGGCGCGACGCGAATCGACGACAGACCGCCGAAATTTTTCGCCGGCGACGACAATTCGAGTCCGCCGCGGAATTCCAGCGATCCGAAGATCCGCCGGTCGGGCTGGCCCGGCTGAAATGCGTCGATTGGCCTCGCCCTGATCTCTACTTTCTCGGGCGGCTGGGGCGCCTGCGCGCGGAGCGGCGCAGGACAGATCGCGAGTGCCGCCAATGCGAGAGCGGCAACGACGGCGCGCATTCCCACTAGTGCAGCTTTCGCTTGGGCATCCGCGGCGGCGGTGCCGGCGCCTTCTCGTCGAACAATTCGGCAAGCTTCTCGGTCATGGCGCCGCCGAGCTCTTCCGCATCGACGATAGTGACGGCACGGCGATAATAGCGGGTGACGTCGTGGCCGATGCCGATCGCGATCAACTCGATCGGCGAACGGGTCTCGATCTCCTCGATCACATAGCGCAAATGCCGCTCAAGATAATTGCCGGCATTGACCGAGAGAGTCGAGTCATCGACCGGCGCACCGTCGGAAATCATCATCAGGATGCGGCGCTGCTCGGCACGGCCCATCAGCCGGCGATAGGCCCAACTCAGGGCTTCGCCGTCGATGTTTTCCTTGAGCAGGCCCTCGCGCATCATCAGCCCGAGATTCTTGCGCGCCCGCCGCCAGGGCGCGTCGGCGGCCTTGTAGATGATATGGCGCAGATCGTTGAGGCGGCCGGGATTGGCCGGCTTGCCGGCGGCAAGCCAAGCCTCGCGCGACTGACCGCCTTTCCAGGCGCGTGTGGTGAAGCCGAGGATCTCGACCTTCACCCCGCAGCGCTCCAGTGTACGCGCGAGGATATCGGCGCAGGTGGCGGCGACGGTGATGGGGCGTCCGCGCATCGAGCCGGAATTGTCGAGCAGAAGCGTCACCACCGTGTCGCGGAAATTGGTGTCCTTCTCGCGCTTGAAGGTGAGCGGATGCATCGGATCGACGATGACGCGCGAGAGACGCGCCGGATCCAGCATGCCCTCCTCGAGGTCGAATACCCAGGCGCGGTTCTGCTGCGCCATCAGGCGGCGCTGCAGCCGGTTGGCGAGGCGCGCCACGACGCCCTGCAAGTGCGACAACTGCTTGTCCAGATAGCCGCGGAGACGCTCGAGTTCTTCCGGTTCGCAAAGATCCTCGGCGGCGATCTCCTCGTCGAACTTGCTGACGAAGGAGTGATATTCGGGGCCGCGATAGTCATGACCCGCACCCGACCGCGGACGCCAGGGCTCCGCGGGCGATTCGGAATCGCCCATCTCGCTGTCTTCGTTGATATCGGTCGATTGCGCGTCCATCGCTTCGGCGCTGGCATCCTGCGCATCGTCGGACGAGGATTCCGCTTCCTCGATGCTCATGCGCTGCGACTCGTCGGATTCGGTCGCGTCGCCCTGCTCACCGGAATCGTCCTGCTGGCGCTCCTGATCCTCGCTGTCCGAATCTTCTTCCTCTTCGGAATCGCGGCTGCGCTCTTCGCCCATATCGAGAGAATCGAGCAGATCATGCACCGCATCGCCAAAGCGCTGCTGGTCTTCAATCAGCGCGTCGAGTCGGTCGAGACCGCGGCCAGCCTTATCCTCGATGACCGGACGCCAGAGATCGACCAGCTTCTTCGCGGCAGGCGGCGGCGTTATGCCGGTCAGACGCTCCCGCACCATCATCGCGATCGCTTCCTCGATCGGCGCATCGGCGCGGTCGGTGATGTCGTCGAATTTGCCGCGATGAAATTTGTCATCCAGCATGGCCGACAGGTTCTGGGCCACCCCGCGCATGCGCCGCGCGCCGATCGATTCCACGCGCGCCTGCTCCACCGCGTCGAAAACCGCGCGCGCCTGCTGGCCACCGGGCAACAGCTTGCGATGCACCGCGGGGTCATGACAGGCGAGCTTGAGTGCCAGCGAATCGGCATGGCCGCGCACGATGGCGGCTTCCTGCCTGGACAGTTTGCGCGCCGGCTCCGGCAGCCGCACCTTGCCTCCGGCGACGCCGGGCCGTTCCGCGGCATACGACACTTCGAGGTCAGGCTTCTTGGCGAGCGCGCGCAGACATCCCGTCACCGCCCGCTTGAACGGCTCGTTCGGGGATTCCTTTGGGGTCGCCTTCGGTTTGTAGTTCGAGGACATGACAACCGCTATGTATGCGCCAAACCTGGTTTCGTCGAATCCGGCGCCGCCAATGGCGTCACCTTCAGCGGAGACGAAACACCCATCGAAACATAAATGCTGACAAGCGTATCCACGCCGATTTCGGCCGGCCGGATCCATTCGGCCGGCACATAGATCAGGCCGCCTCCGACGGGTACCGGCGCGGACGGAACGAGAATGGCATGGTAGGGCTTATCACCCACCATGACCGGCTCCGGCGTGGGCAGCAAAGCCAGCACGGCGGCACCCTCCGGACCGCCAAAGAAACACCAGACCGGGCTCATGCTCCTCAGCCCGTCCGTGTCCTTCTGATCCATGATGGCCACAAACCGCTTGGTCAGACTGTAGACATTGTTGACCAGCGGTATCCGTCGCATCAGTGAGTCGATCAGATCCGACAAATGGCTCCGCAAGCGCGACTCGACGATGAGGCCGAGCAGATACACACCGATCAGAATGATCGCGAGACCGATCACATAGGCGACAAGCTGCGACGCGGAGAAACCGAAACCAATCGTCAGAAGGGTGCGGCCGACGATGCTGTTCGGCCCGACATATCCGATGATGAACTGCGCGAGCCATCCCACCAGGGCGAACGTAATGACCACCGGCAGCAGCAGAATGAGTCCGGACAGGAATGTTCGCAGCAGATGCGTCATTGCAGGAAAGCCTGCTCCTCGAATATCCGCGGGGCAGAAACCCATGAAGCGGCGAAATCCGCTTCATGGGTCATGATCAGCTCAACGCGACGTTGACCGCCGATTCCGGCAGATCCTGTCCGAAGCTGCGCTGATAGAACTCCGCCACGATCGAGCGTTCGAGTTCATCGCACTTGTTCAGGAAGGTCACGCGGAAGGCAAAGCCGATATCCCCGAAGATGTCGGAATTCTCGGCCCAGGTAATCACCGTACGCGGGCTCATGACGGTGGAGATGTCGCCATTCATGAACGCGTTTCGTGTCAGGTCGGCGACGCGCACCATCTTATTGACGATGTCGCGACCTTCTTCGGTCTGATAATGCTTCGCCTTGGCCAGCACGATGTCGACTTCCTTGTCGTGCGGCAGATAATTCAGCGTGGTCACGATCGACCAGCGGTCCATCTGACCCTGGTTGATCTGCTGGGTGCCGTGATAGAGGCCGGTCGTATCGCCGAGGCCGACAGTATTCGCTGTCGCGAAGAGGCGGAACGCCGGGTGTGGCGAGATCACCTTATTCTGGTCCAGCAGGGTCAACCGGCCGGAGACTTCGAGGACACGCTGGATCACGAACATGACGTCGGGCCGGCCGGCATCGTATTCGTCGAAGCAGAGCGCGATATTGTTCTGCAGAGCCCATGGCAGGATGCCGTCGCGGAATTCGGTCACCTGCAGCCCGTCGCGGATCACGATGGCGTCCTTGCCGACCAGATCGACGCGGCTGATATGGCTGTCGAGATTGACGCGAATGCACGGCCAGTTCAGGCGCGCCGCAACCTGTTCGATATGCGTGGACTTTCCAGTGCCGTGATAACCCGTCACCATCACGCGCCGATTGCGTGCAAAGCCGGCCAGGATCGCCAGGGTGGTGGGACGATCGAACAGATAGTCCGGATCAAGCTCGGGTACATGCATGTCCGGCTCGGAATAAGCCGGGACCTCCATATCGGAATCGATGCCAAAAACCTGCCGGACCGAAACTTTCATGTCCGGCAGACCGCCGAGACCTTGGACAGCCTTTTGAC
>JAEWCJ010000317.1 GCA_023390695.1 Pseudomonadota bacterium
CTGCTGAAACGCCATCAGCTGAAAGACATTGTGCCGTTCGGCAGTCCGCTTCTGTCGCTGGTCGAGCAGGTGCGCGATCGCGGTGCGGCGGTGAACGAGTATCGCGTCGATCTCGGCACGCCGCGCAATCCCGGCGAACATGTTGTCGATCTGCATGTCGCGCCTCTGGTCGAGCGTCCGGGATACGTCATCGTGATGCTGCAGGAGCGGACGATCGCCGACAAGATGGACCGTCAATTGACGCATCGCGGGGCGGCGCGTTCGGTCATTGCGCTGGCCGCCATGCTTGCGCACGAAATCAAGAATCCGCTGTCCGGAATTCGCGGCGCGGCGCAGTTGCTGGAACAATCCGCGAGCGAGGACGACCGCACGCTCACCCGCCTGATCTGCGACGAGACCGACCGCATCGTGAAGCTGGTCGACCGCATGGAGGTGTTCGCCGACGAACGGCCGGTCGAGCGCGAACCGGTGAATATTCATGCCGTGCTCGAACACGTGAAGCGGCTCGCCCAATCGGGCTTTGCGCGGCATATCCGGTTTGTCGAGGAATACGATCCCTCGCTGCCGCCGGTGCTGGCCAACCGGGATCAGCTGATCCAGATCTTTCTCAACCTGGTGAAGAACGCCGCCGAGGCCATCGGCGAAGACGCGTTCGACGGCGAAATCCAGATGACCACCGCGTTTCGGCCGGGCGTCCGGCTGACGCTGCCCGGCAGCAAGACCCGGGTGTCGCTGCCCATGGAATTCTGCATCAAGGACAACGGTCCGGGAGTACCGGCGGACCTGCTGCCGCATCTGTTCGACCCCTTCGTAACCACCAAGCCCTCCGGATCTGGCCTCGGACTTGCATTGGTAGCCAAGATCATCGGTGACCATGGCGGGATCATCGAATGCGAGTCGCAGGGCCGTCAGACGATCTTCAGGGTCCTGATGCCGATGTATGCCGCAAGCGAAGTCCTTCACGGTCACTTCGAGGTCGCAGAAATGGCAGGCGGGGCCAACGCATGACCCGCCGCAAGAACGAGGTTGAAGACTAGATGCCGTCAGGAAGCATTTTGGTCGCTGACGACGACGCCGCGATCCGGACCGTGCTCAATCAGGCCTTGTCGCGGGCAGGCTACGAGGTTCGCTCCACCAGCAACGCGGCGACGCTGTGGCGATGGGTGAGCCAGGGCGACGGCGATCTCGTGATCACCGACGTCGTGATGCCGGATGAAAACGCATTCGAGCTCATCCCGCGCATCAAGAAGCTGCGCCCGGATCTGCCGATCGTGGTCATGAGCGCGCAGAACACCTTCATGACCGCGATCCGGGCGTCGGAACGGGGGGCGTATGAATACCTGCCCAAGCCCTTCGACCTGAAGGAACTGATAGGGATCGTCGGCCGGGCGTTGTCGGAACCCAAGGAGAAGCGGCGCGCCGACGCGCCGCCCGAGGAATTTGATGCGTCCATGCCGCTGGTCGGGCGGTCGCCGGCCATGCAGGAAATCTACCGGCTGCTGGCGCGGCTGATGCAGACCGACCTCACGGTCATGATCACCGGCGAATCCGGCACCGGCAAGGAACTGGTGGCGCGCGCCCTGCACGATTTTGGCAAGCGGAGGAACGGGCCGTTCGTGGCCATCAACATGGCGGCGATCCCGCGCGATCTGATCGAATCCGAATTGTTCGGCCATGAGAAGGGGGCCTTTACCGGCGCCAATGCCAAGAGCCCGGGCCGGTTTGAGCTGGCCGAAGGCGGTACCTTGTTTCTGGATGAAATCGGCGACATGCCGATGGAGGCGCAGACGCGGCTGCTGCGGGTGCTGCAGCAGGGCGAATACACCACCGTCGGCGGACGGACGCCGATCAAGACCGACGTCCGGATCGTGGCTGCGACCAACAAGGATCTGCGCGTCCTGATCCAGCAGGGGCTGTTCCGGGAAGATTTGTTCTTCCGCCTCAATGTCGTGCCGCTGCGGCTGCCGCCCCTACGCGAGCGTACGGAAGATATTCCGGACCTGATCCGGCATTTCTTGGCGCAGGCCGAGCGCGAGGGGCTGCCGCCCAAGCAGATCGACCAGGCCGCCCTGGACCGGATGAAGCGCTATTCCTGGCCGGGCAATGTGCGCGAACTGGAAAACTTGGCCCGGCGTCTGGCTGCGCTCTATCCGCAGGAAATCATTTCCCTGTCCGTCGTCGACACGGAACTGGCGCAGCCGGCGGTCGTCCAGGAACATGAGAATCCTTCGAATGACGGGCTTTCCGCGGCGGTGGAGCGCAACCTGACTCGCTATTTCTCGTCTTTCGCCGACGGCCTGCCGCCGCCCGGCCTGTATCACCGCATTCTTCGCGAGGTTGAGTACCCGCTGCTGACTGCGGCGCTGGCGGCCACGCAGGGGAACCAAATCCGGGCGGCGGACCTCCTGGGCGTTAATCGCAACACCCTGCGCAAGAAGATCCGAGATCTGGACATCCAGGTGGTCCGGACAAGCACCTAAGCTGCCATGGTCCGGCTTTAACTGCGGACTGTTCGCCGCGGAATTGTCGCAATCTCGCAACATTGTTGTACAAATACATCGCCCTCGTTTCTACGGGGGCGATGTTCTTTTCCCGCGAATGGGGCTTCATGACGGGTACCAATCAGACCGCGCCAATCGATCAATTGGCTGCCCTTCCGGCTGCGGGAAGATTTACCGCGCGCCGGTTTGGCCCGATTGCCGTCGGGATCGCGCTGTTGTCGGCGCTGGTCACGTTTCTGGTCCTGTCGGGCCTAACGCCCTTTCTTCCCACCCACGATCTTGTGGTCAGCCTGCTGCTGGTGAATGGCGCGGCGGCGCTGGTGCTGGTGCTGGTGATTGCGCGCGAGGTCTGGGCGATCGTACAGGCGCGGCGCCGGGGCAGGGCTGCGGCACGTTTGCACGTCAGGATTGTCGGCTTGTTTGCGGTGATTGCGGCGGTTCCGGCGATCCTCGTCGCCATCGTGGCCAGCATCACGCTCGACCGCGGTCTTGACCGCTTCTTCTCGACCCGCACCCGCGCCGTCATTCAGAACTCGCTCGCCGTCTCGGAAGCCTATTTGCGCGAACACGCGCAGATGATCCGCGGCGACATCATCGCGATGGCGACCGACCTCGGGCGCGCCAAGCCGCTGTTCGACAGCGACCGCGAGCGTTTCAAACAACTCCTGACGGCGCAGGCGACGGTGCGAGGATTGCCGGCGGCAGTCCTGCTCGATGCCGAACTGAATGTTGTTGAGCGCAGCAACCTCCGGGTTTCGCAGGAGTTCAACGTTCCGACCAAAGAGGCGCTCAGTGCGATTACGGACAGCGAGCCGCAAATCGCATTGATCCCCGATGCCAATTACGTTGCCGCCATCATCAGGCTGCGCTCCTTCGACGACACGTTTCTTTATGTGACGCGTCCGCTGGATCCCCGGGTGGTGGCGCAACTGCGCGAGACCCGCGCCAGCGTCAGCGAATATGCGCTGCTCGAGTCGCGGCGGCTCGGTGTGCAGGTCGCATTCGGGCTGATGTACAGGGT
>JAEWCJ010000336.1 GCA_023390695.1 Pseudomonadota bacterium
ATCATCACCAACAAGCGCAAGATCGCGGCCGACGATTATTTCCAGGGCATGTTCGAGACGGCGCTGGAGCCGGACGAGATCATCACCAAGGTGTCGTTCCCGATCGCCAAGAAGGCAGCCTACCAGAAGTTCAAGCACCCGGCTTCGGGCTTTGCGCTGGTCGGTGTGTTCGTCTCGAAACGCGGTTCGGAGATTCGCGTCGCCGTCACCGGTGCAGGCGCCAATGGCGTGTTCCGCGTGCCGTCCTTCGAGGAGGCCCTGAAGAAGCGCTTTTCGCCGAAATCGCTGGAAGGGCTGACGCATACCGCAGACGGGCTCAACAGCGACATTCACGCCAGTGCGGAATATCGCGCGCATCTGATCGGCGTGATGGCGCGGCGCGCGGTCGCGGCCGCCAACGAGAAGGGTGGTGCTGAAGATTGATGACGATCGCTGGCGAAACCGACTTCGCTCCGCGATCCCGCTTGATGATCAGGAGGCCGGAGTCCTGTCGAGTTCGGCCAGCAGGTCGCGCAGGTCGAGCCGCTCGGTGATCATGTGCAGCGAGCCGTCCGGCATTATGGGCCATTGGTCTTTCGGCCTGTCCCAGTAAAGCTCGAGGCCATTCTGGTCCGGATCACGCAGGTACAGGGCCTCGCTCACCCCGTGATCGCTCGCGCCGTCGAGCGGAATCTGGTGCTCGATCAGCCGCTGCAAGGCGTCGGCCAGCAGCCGCCGGGTCGGGTACAGGATGGCCGTGTGGTAGAGGCCGGTTGAGCCTGGCGGCGGGGGCGATCCCCCGCGGCTTTCCCAGGTATTGAGGCCGATGTGATGATGATAGCCGCCCGCCGCGACGAAGGCGGCACCTGGCAGGGCATCGGTCTTTTCGAACCCCAGCACGCCGCAGTAAAACGCCAAGGCCCGATCAAGATCGGCAACCTTCAGATGAACATGGCCGATCCGCACTCCCGGATCGATGGGCCTGCTGGGCATATCGCTCATGCTGGAAACCCATTCAAAGTCTGCTCGTCCGTGGATATGTAGGAGAGCTGCGGCGTGCCACAAGCGCTTGCCGGACGGGCCGTGCGGCCGTATCGATAGGAATCTTGATGACGACAGCCAAGCCTCAGGCCCTTCCGGCTTCGATCGACGAAACACTCGATCTGCTCCATGCCGGCCATTACGTCGCCGACCGGTCGCTGGCGACGGTGCTGTTTCTCGCGCTCAAGATGCGGCGGCCCCTATTTCTGGAAGGTGAGGCCGGCGTCGGCAAGACGGAGATTGCCAAGGTGCTCAGTGAAACGCTGGGCCGCAGGTTGATCCGTCTGCAATGTTACGAAGGGCTGGATGTCTCCGCGGCGGTGTATGAATGGAATTACGCCGCGCAGATGATCGCGATCCGGCTTGGCGAGGCGGAAGGCAACACCGACCGCGAACGGCTGGAGCATGACGTTTTCTCCGAGCGCTTCCTCATCAAGCGGCCGCTGCTGCAGGCGCTTGAGCCGGATCCCGCCGGCGCGCCGGTCCTGCTGATCGATGAACTCGATCGGACCGACGAAGCCTTTGAAGCATTCTTGCTGGAAGTGCTGGCGGATTTTCAGGTGACGATCCCGGAAATGGGCACCGTGAAGGCGGAGCATCCGCCGATTGTGATCATCACCTCCAATCGCACGCGGGAGATCCACGACGCGCTCAAGCGGCGTTGTCTTTATCACTGGGTCGGCTATCCGAGCGTGGAGCGTGAGCTTGCGATCGTGCGCGCACGTCTGCCCGGAATTGGCGGAAGCCTTTCGCAGGAGATCGTGCATTTCGTGCAGAGGCTGCGGCGCGAGGATTTGTTCAAGGCGCCGGGCGTCGCCGAGACTCTCGACTGGGCGTCGGCCCTGTCCGAACTCGACGTGGTCGCGCTCGATCCGGCGACGGTATCGGATACGCTCGGTGTGCTTCTTAAGTATCAGGACGACATCGCGCGCCTTGAAGGCACCAAGGTCAAGGACATTCTCGACGACGTGCGCGCGGAGTTGCGCCAAGCGGGATAGCAGATGCAACCGAACGGCCGCCTTGCCGAAAATATCCTCTATTTCGCCCGTGCATTGCGCACGGCGGGGATACCTGTCGGCCCCGGCGCGGTGATGGATGCGCTGGAGGCATTGCGGGCGGCCGGCGTCGGGTCCAAGGACGATTTCTACTGGACGCTCCACGCCGTATTCGTGAAGCGGCATGAACATTCGATATTGTTCGATCAGGCCTTCCGCATCTTTTTCCGCAGGCGCGCCTATCTCGAGCAGATGATGGCGATGATGATGCCGCAGACCATCGCGCCGAATGACCCGGTGCCGCCGCCGGCGGCGCAGCGCGTGCTCGAGGCCTTATTCCCCGACGGCGGGCGCAGGAAGCCGGAGAAGAAACAGGACCTTGAAATCGATGCGCGGCTGACGGTGTCCGACCGCGAGCTGCTGGAGAAGAAGGATTTTGCGCAGATGTCCGCAGCGGAGATCGCGCAGGCCAAGCAGGCGATCAAGAAGCTGGTGCTGCCGCTCAATGAGGTGCGGACGCGCCGATTCAAGCCTTCACGGCGCGGTCACGTCGTCGACATGCGCCGCACCATGCGCGCCAGCATGAAGGGTGGCGGTGCCGTGATCGATCTGAAATATCTCGGCGCCAAGACGCGTCCGCCGCCGATCGTGGCGCTGCTCGATATTTCGGGTTCGATGAGCCAGTACACGCGCCTGTTCCTGCATTTCCTGCATGCGGTGACGGATGCCCGCAAACGCGTGTCGACATTCCTTTTCGGGACGCGGCTGACCAATGTCACCCGTGCACTGAAGGAGCGCGATCCCGACGACGCGCTGGCGGCTTGTTCCGGCAGCGTGCTCGACTGGTCGGGCGGTACCCGCATCGCGACCTCCATCGAAAGCTTCAACAAGCACTGGGCGCGGCGTGTGCTGGCGCAGGGCGCCATCGTGCTGTTGATCACCGACGGGCTGGAGCGTGATCCGGGCGACCGGCTCGGCTTCGAGATGGATCGCTTGCACCGCTCGTGCCGGCGGCTGATCTGGCTCAATCCTCTATTAAGGTTTGAGGGATTTGAAGCCAAGGCCAGCGGGATCAAAGCCATCCTGCCGCATGTCGATGAATTGCGGGCCATTCACAATCTGGATTCGATGGCCGGTCTGTGCCGGGCGCTCTCGGAGCATGGGTGCTCTGATGAGTCGAAAAACTGGTTGAAGAAGATTGCATGATGCCTGAACGTTTGCAGGCAAGGAGCTGACCATGGACGCAAAATTTCTGGCGCGCGATGAGGATATCCTGAAGGCCGCCGAGGACTGGCGCAAGGCCGGGCGCGGTGTTGCGCTGGCCACCGT